>JBCDIB010000221.1:0-4532 GCA_038749385.1 Pseudomonadota bacterium
CACCTTCGCCCGCACATATGGCGTGCGCGACTACCAGGAGCGCGTGGTCACCAACAATGTGTCGCTGACGGGGTTGGACGGCACCAGCTATTTCGATCTCTCGGCCTATCAGTTTCTCGTCCAGGAAAGTGTGGACTTTCAAGATCGCCAAGCCCTGGTCACGCCGCAGCTCAATTACGAAAAGACGCTGGTGCAGGGAGACTGGGGCAAGTTCCAGTTCGTCGCCCGTGGGTCGAACATCTTCCGCGATGATGAAGACACTTTATTGGTGCCCGGCGACACCAAGTTCGAGGGGCTGCAGGGTCAGGCGGCACGCCTGTCTTCCGAATTTATCTGGTCCGGTAAATTCACCGGGGGAGGGCTGGTGTTTAAACCGCTCTTGGCGGCACGCGGTGATTTTTACTCCTACGAAACTGCCTCGGCGGCTGGCATTGCAAATTCGGCAACGGGCGTGGCCGGCATGGTAACTGCCGGGCTTGAGGTGTCTTATCCTTTGCTCATCACCGCACCGGGCAGCACACATATCATCGAACCGGTCGCTCAGATTTACGCACGGCCCAATGAGCGTTTGGCGGGTCAACTGCCCAACAATGATGCGCACTCGATCATCTTTGACTCCACCTCCCTGTTTGACCGCGACAAGTTCAACGCCATCGACCGGGTGGAAGGCGGAACGCGCTTGAATTACGGGCTTCGCTACTCAGCGGCTTTCGACAATGGTGTCACCTTGGCAGCCACAGCCGGTCAGTCGTGGCACGTCGCTGGCCTCAACTCCTACGCGGTTCAAGACCCGTCAAACGCCACCGCATCAACCGGTCTTGAAAACGATGTGTCGGACATTGTGGCTGGCTTGAGCGCTGGTTTTGGCAAGGTCGCCAGTGCCGATTTAAGGGCGAGGTATGATCAGGCCTCGCTTGAGTTGGCGCGTTTGGAGGCCGAGGGCACCCTATATTCCAAAGATCTTGATCTGACCCTGGGCTACACGTTCATCAGGCAGCAACCACTCGTTGGCTTCACCTCCAACCGGCACGAATTGTCCGGCGGTATGCGCGCAAATCTTACTGAAAACTGGGTTGTCGGTTTGGGCGCGAGCTATGATTTCTCGGGCGGTTCGTTCGTCACGTCCAGCGCGACCCTCGGCTACCAGGCAGATGCCGGGTATTTTGGCGTCAACTACCGCCGCGAGGAGCCGGGCTACACCACAAATGAGATCAACCAAAGCTTCGAATTTGAAGTTCGGCTGTTCCCGTTTGAGTGATAACGGCTTATTTTAGTGATCTTTCCTTGCGTAATGGACTTTCCTTCACGATTCTGCCGAAATGACAGACAATGGATGCGAGGAAATTCTTGTGCGCCCTGTTCGCCAAGCGTGTCCGCCCCGGAGAGAGTATATGTGTAAACCTTCAGCTAGCCGTTCAAAATTTGGCGTAATCGCCGCCTTGGGTTTTGTCCTTGCCTTGGGTGCTGTTCCATCTGGCACCGGCTTCGCCCCCACTGCAGCCATCGCCGCAAGCAAGATCGTCGCAACCGTCGACAAGCGTGCCATCACCAACAATGATGTTCGCCGTCGCGCCGCGCTTTTGCGGTTGCAACGCAAGCGGGGAAACCTCAATTCACAGGCCCGCAAGGAGCTGGTGGAAGAAGCGCTGAAGCTCAATGAGGCCGATCGCCGAAATGTTCGCGTACCTGACTCACGGGTCAACGACGCTTTTGCCGGTTTCGCCCGCAGTAACAATCTGACACAGCGCCAGCTCACTCAGGTTCTTAATCGTGCAGGCGTCGGCACACGCGGGTTCAAGGACTTCATCCGCGCCCAAATCGCATGGAATGCGTTGGTGCGTTCCCGCTTGGGCTCAACCGGTGCCGGCGGTCGTCCCCGCAACATCAATGAGGCACTGTTTCAAACCGCCGAGCGTGCCCGTACTAACGAATATGTGCTGCAACAGGTGGTGTTCTTTAACAGCAACCGATCCAGCTCCAAATCTATTGCCGAAGCCAAAACAATGCGCGCTGGCTTCACCAATTGCGAAGCCACACTCGGCCAAGCCGCGCCCTATCAAAACGTTGTTGTTCGTTCCCTGGGCCGCATTCAGGAAGAACGCCTGCCGGCAGACTGGAAGAAGTTCATCGTCGGCACTGCGGAAGGTGGTGTGACCGCCGTTCGCAAGACTGAGCGGGGCGCGGAGTACATTGCCGTCTGCCGCAAAGCATCGCTGGGTAAAGAAGGCGGCAGCAAACCAGGCTTTGATTTGGGCGTTGAAGGTGGTGCGGCCGCCGAAGAAGTGTCCAGCAAATATCTGGCCGAACTGCGCGAGCGGGCGGTCATCCGCTGACCTGCTTAATTTGCTCACTGGGTAAGGCGACACCGGTGTGAGTGCTGACCAATTGGATGGTCTGCCGCCTTTAAGAGAGGTGGTGGAGCAGCATGGCATCGGCGCGAAAAAGGCACTTGGCCAAAACTTCCTTTTCGACCTCAATCTGACCGGGCGCATAGCGCGGTCAGCGGGTGATGTTGCCGACAAAAATGTGCTGGAGGTTGGCCCGGGGCCTGGGGGGCTGACACGGGCCATCATGATGCGGCGGCCTGCGCGGCTGATCGCGATTGAGCCAGACACAAGGTGCCATCCGGCACTGGCCGATATTGCTTCGCACTATGACGGTGCGCTGCAAGTGGTGGAGGGCGACGCCCTTAAGATCCACCACGACCAACTCTTCAATGGCGAGCCATACTCGGTGATAGCCAACTTACCCTACAATGTGGGCACGCAGCTTTTGCTCAACTGGTTGACGATCGACCCATGGCCACCCAATTGGCAGTCGCTCACGCTCATGTTTCAGCGGGAAGTGGCTAAACGCATTGTGGCGGAGCCGGGCACTTCGGCCTATGGACGTTTGAGCGTGCTGGCAAATTGGCGAACGGATGCCAATCTGATGTTTGAGGTCAGCCCTCAGGCTTTTCATCCGCCACCCAAAGTCACCAGCGCCATTGTGCACTTGACCCCAAGGTTGGACCCGCTGCCCTGTGGGCTGAGGGCGCTGGAAAGAGTGACTGCCGCCGCCTTCGGCCAGCGCCGGAAAATGCTGCGCGTGAGCCTGAAATCTCTGGGCGGTGCGCAACTGTTGGAGCAAGTTGGGATAGACCCAACCCGACGCGGTGAGACGCTGGCGCTGGAAGAGTTTGTGGCTGTGGCGAATGCTCTGGACGGTTGACTGCGCCTAGACCTCGGTTTTTTGAAGCTCTTCCACAAAGCTGAACAATGACGGTCTGCGTTCGCGGCGAAGACGCTCGGCAGTCAGGATGGATTTCACCTCCTCGAACGCCTTGCCCAAATCCCGATTGACGATGACATAGTCATATTTGTCCCAGGCCGACATTTCGATGCGGGCATTGGCCAAGCGTTTCTCAATCACTTCGTCGGCGTCTTCCGCGCGGCGGATAAGTCGTTTGCGCAGCTCGGCCATGGATGGCGGCAGGATGAAGATGCTCACCACATTGCCCGGAGCCCGCTCAAAAACCTGCAATGCGCCCTGGTAATCAATGTCCAGCAAAATGTCCTGGCCATCAGCCATGGCCTGTTCCGCTGGGTCGCGGGGCGTGCCGTAATAATTGCCGTGCACGTGGGCAAACTCGAGCAGCGCATCGCTTTCCGTCATGCGTTTGAAATCTGTTTCGCTGACAAAATCATAGTGTACACCGTCAATTTCGCTGCCGCGCCGGGGGCGCGTCGTGGCGGAAACCGACAATGTGATATTGGGATCGCTGTCCAGCAGATTGCGCGCCAGCGTGGACTTGCCCGCACCTGATGGTGACGACAGGACGAGCATCAGGCCCCGGCGTTCAAACTCGGCACGCTCTGCTTTGGTGTTGCCTTCGGTCATGGGCGTCGCTCAGTCGATGTTCTATTCCTGTTCTTCTGTGCGACATGGAGCTTGCGAGATCAATAGCTTGCGCCGGTTGTGCCCTGTTCAGATCAAATAGTTCGGCTACATGCCAGCGGCTCTGTCTGCGCGGGCTTTCTCGTCGCTGGCCTTTGCGTCCACCCAGCTCGTTGCGCCGTTGGACCAGATCTCCCGCTTCCAAAAGGGAGCATCTGTTTTCAGAAAATCCATTACAAATCCAACTGCTTCGAACGCCGCCTTTCGGTGCGGGCTGGTGGCGACAACTGCGACTATGGGCTGGCCCGCGGGCACCCGTCCGTGACGGTGATGAATGGCAAGGGCGGTGGCGTCACTGTCGGCCAGCGCGCGCTGTGCAATCTCTTCGAGCTGGCGCTCCGCCATTCCTGGATAGTGTTGCAGATCGAGTGCTTCCAACTTGCCTGCTTCATCGCGACAAATGCCAAGGAAGGTCGCTATTGCTCCGGTCGATGCGCCCTCTGCGCCTTCAACTATCAGATTGGTGAGTTCATTGGTGTCCGGTGCAGTCTCATCGACCTGAACAATTATTTGTTTCATGGCCGACCGGATTATCCGCCCGTCATGGGTGGGAAGAAGGCCACCTCATTTGCCGCGCCGAGCAACGTATCCATCTC
>JBCDIB010000222.1:0-4507 GCA_038749385.1 Pseudomonadota bacterium
ACACCCCAGGGAAAACCTACGCCACGGGCTGCCCGCTTTGCGGCACTCTCAATCTCGTTCAGTGAGTACATATTGGCTGGTGGGCCGCAGTTGGAGGCTCAGGTTGGGTCATAGGTGGATAAGACCAATCATCTTCCGCATCCTGCGCAACCTCATGGGGGAAGGGTGCATTCTGGAACATGGTGATACGCACCCAACGGTCCGAACGGGGGTCGAAATGCGTCGCCCCGAAGAACGATAGTTTGCATCTCAACAGGTCAATCGGCAGCATCTGGGCTGCAATCGTATTGTCGCGGATTTCGGCATAGGGATATCGCGCCGCGATCTGTGCGCGCCGGGCGGTGTGACGATGTTCCGGGTGCTGGAGTAGGAATTCGGCCAGCGTGTCCTCAGCGCTCCAACCCTTCATCGCGTCCAACATACCCATCGCATCCCGCCCGGGGGCAAGGGGCTGCTCGTACGTTTCAATTGGCTCCTCGGCGCGCTCTCCAAGGCGGGGCTCCAGCTTTTCTTCCGACACGTACCAAACCCTCGCAGTCTGCTCTGGCCTGCTCCAATCACACTGGCGCGCCCAGCCATAAATGGTCTGCAAGAGCTGTTTGGCAGCGGCAATGTCCATGCTGCCATCTATGTTAAATGAGTTGGCTTCGTCGGCACCCATCGTTTCTGTGAGGTCGTCGACGAGTGGCCCGTAGGGCTCAAGCATAAGGGCTGCCAGCTGTTCCTGCCCTTCGAGGCAAAGGTTGGTCTCTGCCCACTTGTGCAGCTTGTCCCAAGGGTAGCGCACATTTAGTGCACCATCGGCGAGGTGCCGTTTGAGAGCTTCCAAGTCCGCTTTCAGTGCCGCAATCTTTTCAGTTTGAATGGGGTGCTTTGACCGCCAATTGTCCACATTCAGCATCGCCCGTGTCAGGAACGTTTTAAAGGCAATAACGTCCGTCTCGCTGGCGGCGACCAAGCTTCGCACACGGGACAGCGCGGTCTCGCGGGCGACAATCCAATTGTTCAGCAGAACCGGATGGTTGATGATAAAAGGCGCCATGCCCAGCCCCGTGGAGTTGCCAACGCCAAATCGGCGGCGAACATTCGGCTCCAGCTTTACCGCCATATGCGGCGCGCGGGCGCTGGCCACATGTTCCACCAGATCAAGTGCATAGGCGCGGATCAGGAAGACCGTCAGCATTTCGGTCTGGAAGGGCAAAGTACCCTCGGGCAGATCTGCAGCGCCAAATTTCCCTGAGCCGTAGACCGCCGTTGTTCGCAGAAGGTAGCCGACCTCGTCTATTTTCTCTTGGTCCGGCTGCTGCCCCGCGGCAAGGCACGAGGCGACATGCTCGAACAAACGCACTGACTTGTTGGCGCGCGACAAGCAAACCTCATTCTGGCTCACCCGCCCTGCCTCCTGCTTGGGCACGTTGCGCTGCAACCGTTCAATGTCGTGGGCCTCGGGCACGCCTTTGAACAGGGCAAACGTCGCGTCCCAGGCATGGGCAATTACGCGGTCGGACCGCTGGTCGTCTGGTAGATCGTGGCCGAAACAGATCAGGCTGTAGGTTTGGTCCGGGCCGTGCGCTGCGTACACCGCGACGCCGACGCCTGCTGGATCCATATCAAAGATCGGGCGGTCGAAAGTCCAGTTTTCGCGCTTGATGCGGCGCAGAAGCGTGCGCATGAAGGACAGCCGAGTCTGGTGGAATGAGCCCATGCGCGCCAGCCGCATCACAGTTGCCGGCTCCCGCAATCGTGGGCCCGGTCGGGTTGCCATATCTGGACTGCGTTCAGTTTTCATTCTAAGCGCCTCCCAATGCGCCTACGACATAGGCCCCGTCCTGTTTCAGCCTGGCCGCGGCGTGAAGTTTTGTGCATAGAAGCGGTGCCAATTGCGCCCCATAATGCCGGCGGTTTCATCGTCCGAGAAGCCGACAGTTTTCAGCCCGGTTTCGATATTGTCAAAGTCGCGATTGTCCTGAAACCAACTGGGCATGGGTGGGAAACCGGGCGCTGCGGCACAGCCTTCCCCATAATCCATCTCCTTGCTCCAGCGGCCAACGCGCATCCATTCCACCACACTGTCCGGCTGATCCTGACAAAGGTCGCTTCCCAACCCCAATTTGTCAGCGCCGAACTTTTCCGCCGTTCGCGCGATCATCTCGCAAAAGCTCTCCAGTGTGCAGCCTGATTTTCCCGCAAGATGGTGGGGGTAGAGCGAGAAGCCGAGCATTCCGCCATTTTCCGTGACTGCCCGAATGACGTCGTTTTTCTTATTTCGAAGCGCTGGCGACCAGTCATGCGGGTTGGCGTGGGTGATGGCGATGGGCCGCTCGGAAAAGTCCGCTGCCTCAATGGTCGAGCGGTCGGCCGAATGGCTCATATCCACCACCAGCCCCACCCGGTTCATCTCTGTGATCACCTGTCTGCCCATACGGGTGATGCCCGTGTCTTCACTTTCGTAGCAACCCGTCGCCAGCAATGACTGATTGTTATAGGTCAGCTGCATGAACCGTGCGCCCAGTGTGTGAACGATCTCGACTAGGCCGATATCATCCTCAATCGGGCTGGGGTTTTGAAATCCGAAAAAGATTGCTGTGCGCCCGCTGGCCTTGGCCATCTCGACGTCGCTGGCCCACAGGCCCTTCATAATCAGGTCCGGATATTGTTCGAACCAGCGGTTCCAGCGTTCAAAATTCGAAACCGTTTCGCGGAAATTCTCGTGATAGGCGATGGTGACATGCACAGCGTCGACATCGCCTTCGCGCATCTGGCGGAAGATCTTTTCCGACCAATTGGCGTATTGCAGATTGTCGATTCTGGGCGCGAAAACCATCAGATCGGTGTTCCGGCGCTGATATAGGCGGTTTTGACCGTGGTGTAGAATTCGGCAGCCGCTTTGCCCTGCTCGCGCGATCCGTAGGAGCTGTCGCCCCGGCCGCCAAATGGCACGTGGTAGTCTGTGCCGGCGGTGGGCAGATTGACCGTCACCACACCAGTGCGGGCGTTGCGACGGAAGTGGGTGGCGCGGGCCAAATTCTGCGTGACGATGCCCGATGTGAGGCCAAAACTGGTGTCGTTCACGGTCGCCAGAGCTTCGTCATAGCTGCCCACTTTGATGACGCAGGCCAGCGGTGCGAACATTTCTTCGCGATTGATGTGCATGGCATTTGTTGTGCCCACCAGCACGCCCGGGGACATGTAATAGCCATTGTGAGGCATATCGAGACGCGCGCCACCGCAGGCCAATTCAGCGCCTTCCGAATTGGCAAGATCGACATAGGCCAGGTTTTCACGCAGCTGCTGTTCACTGACCACTGGCCCCATCTGCGTGCCAGGCTCCAACGCGTGACCCACCTTCATGGCCTTGGCTCCGGCGATGAGTTTTTCCACGAAGGCATCGTGCACGGCTTCATGAACGATCAAGCGGGAGGAGGATGTGCATTTCTGCCCCGTCCCACCGAACGCTCCGCCCAACGCCAACGTCGCCGCCAGATCGACATCGGCGTCATCCATGATGGCGATGGCGTTCTTTGACCCCATTTCCATTTGAATTTTAGTGAAGTTCTGCACCGCAGTGGCGGCGATACCACGCCCCACAGGTACCGAGCCGGTGAAGGAAACCGCGTCAATCAATGGGCTTTCCACCAGTTTGCTACCGATAACGTTACCCGCGCCCATCACAAGGCTGAACAGGCCTTTTGGAATATCCTGCCGGGAGATGATTTCGGTCAGCGCCACCGCCGATGCGGGGGTAATATTGGCGGGCTTCCATACCACGGCATTGCCATAGCAAAGGGCTGGCGCGATCTTCCAAGAGGCTGTGGCGATGGGGAAGTTCCACGGCGAGATGATGGCCACTGTGCCCACCGGCTCTCTGCGCACATCTATCTCCACGCCCGGACGTACTGAGTCCGCATTTTCGCCAATCTGGCGCAGGCACTCGGCGGCGTAATAAGTGTAGAACTGGCCGGCTCTGTAGACCTCGCCCTTGCCCTCGGCCAACGGCTTGCCTTCCTCGCGGCTCAGCAACGTCCCCAGCTCCTCAGCGCGGGCCATCATCTCATTGCCGATGGCCATCAGCACGGCCTGCTTGCGCTCCATGCCATAGGCCGCCCATTGAGCTTGCGCGACCCGCGCTTGCTCCAAAGCCTGGTTCAGTTGATCGCTGCTGGCCTGTGCAAAGTGGCCGACAATGTCAGTTAGGTCGGACGGGTTTGTGTTCTCGATTTCTGAGGAGCCGGCAACCCATTCGCCACCGATGTAGTTTTTGCCCAGATCTTGCATCGTCGCGCCTGTCAAATGTCCGTTGACCGCGATGATAGGCGACAAGCGCGCCAATGGCATTCAGGCTTTTCTGAAACCTATTTCAGGCTCGCTGAATTTTGAGCATCAATCAGTAGTCACACTGAAATTTGCCCGCTTTATCATGGCGAGCAATGCCTTTGCCGCCGGTATCAAAGAAGCTGGCCTGGGTGTCACAACGCTGACAGTACGCCGCGCTTGAACCTCCTTGAGC
>JBCDIB010000223.1:0-4502 GCA_038749385.1 Pseudomonadota bacterium
TTCAATGGCGGCTGGTGCTATGGCGGCTTCAAGGCCACCCCCGCAAGCGGCTGGTGCACAGCTCACCTGGCGGCCACGGGCCAACCGCACCCCGTCGCCACTGCCTATCGCATGGACCGGTTCATGACCGGCAACATGATTGACGAAAAAGGCATGGGCTCCCAGCCCAATTTGCATTGATGGCCAGGAACTTGAAAGCGGCGCAATGATCATTCCACACCCCCTGCTCGGCCCCCGCGATGCCGCTGAGTTCGTCTATAAGGGCGACGCGAGCTTGCTGAACCGCCCTGATCCCGAAGGCCCAGATGCCGAGACGGAGTTTTACGAGTACGCCTATTTGCGCGCCAACCCTGCCGGCGTACACCAAGAATTGTGGTTCCATGAACAGGGCGACCGCTCTTGGCTGGTGGTTACCCGCGACACCCGCACCCATGAGATTTTGAATACCCAATTGGCTCGAAGTGTTGCCTTAGCGAAGGCGAGCACATGACGGGTGCGGCCATCACATCACGGCGGGTGACAGGCACAACGGCGCGCACCATCCAAGAGCCCTCAGAGCACGAGGTGAATCGGCTTTCACCCCTCGCCAATCGGCCAACGCAGCTCGACTATAGCCGTCCGCTGCAATTTACTTTTGACGGTAAAGCCCAGAGCGGCCTGGCAGGCGATACGGTGGCCTCCGCTCTGCTGGCAAACGGCACAAATTTTGTTGCGCGTTCGTTCAAATATCACCGGCCAAGAGGAATATTCACGGCTGGCCCGGAAGAGCCCAACGCACTTTTGACCATTGGCGAGGGTGCTGCCTCAGATCCCAACAGCCGCGCCACCATGGTGGAGCTGCATGAGGGCTTGGTGGCCCGATCTCAGAACAACCGTGGAAGTCTCAAGCACGATTTGATGGCCGCCAACGATCTGCTGTCCCCATTCCTGTCGGCAGGGTTTTACTACAAAACCTTCATGTGGCCCCGGGCATTCTGGGAGAAGCTGTATGAGCCGGTCATCCGTATGGCTGCCGGGCTTGGCGCGCTCTCGGGCGAGCATGATCCAGATAGTTATGACCATGGTTATCTGCATTGCGATGTGCTGGTCGTTGGCTCTGGGCCGGCCGGTCTGAGTGCTGCTTTGGCGGCGGGCCGTGCAGGCGCTCGAGTGATATTGGTTGAAGAAGACTTTGTGCCCGGCGGTCGGCTGAACGCCGAAACCATGGCTGTAGATGACCTCGACAGTGCGCAGTGGGCCGCCAACGCCGTCGCTGAGCTGCAAACATTACCCAATGTGCGCGTTATGACACGTACCTGCACCTTCGGAGCTTATGATCACGGCGTTTATGGCCTGCTGGAAACGCGACCCAGCGGAGGTCCGCGCCAAGTGCTCTGGCGGGTTTACAGCAAGCGTGCGATCTTGTGCGCGGGCGCGCTGGAACGCCCCATCGGGTTTGCGGGCAATGACCGGCCCGGCGTCATGTTGGCTTCCGCCGTGCGCACTTATGCGAACCGCTTCGACGTCACACCCGGTCAGCGGGTTGCTGTACTGACGTCCACCGATGATGGCTATCGCACCGCCCGCGATCTTGCGGCACGGGGCGTGAAAATTGCTGCAGTCCTGGACACGCGAGCCGAGGGTTCGAGCATCCCGTCGAAATTCGAAGTCATTCACAATGCCAGGATCGACGGAACTTCCGGGCGCCATGGCCTGCGCAGCCTGACGCTCGCCAATGGCAAAAAGATTTATTGCGATTGTCTGGCAGTGTCCGGAGGCCACAACCCCAATGTGCACCTGACGTGCCACCAGCACGGCCGGCCCGTTTGGGACGAGCAGATCAGCGCATTTGTGCCCGGCGACACGCCACCCGGTCAAAGCGTGGCGGGCTCCGCCAATGGCGTGATGACACTAGGCGCGTGTTTGCGCGATGGCCACGAAGCTGGCAACGCGGCCGCCAAGGACACCGGCTTCGACGCGAAGCATGGCGCATCTGCCCATGGCGACGACGAAGCCTCAGGACTGATCGCGTTTTACCAAATGCCGAGCTCCGGCAAAGGCCGCGCCAAAGCCTTTGTTGATTTGCAAAACGATGTGACAACCAAGGACATCTCACAGTCGCACCTTGAGGGCATGACATCAGTTGAGCATCTCAAGCGTTATACCACCTTGGGCATGGCCACCGACCAGGGAAAGACCTCCAATATCACCGGCCTTGCCGTGATGGCGGAGTTGACCGGCGCCAGCATTGCGCAAACTGGCACGACCATGTTCAGACCACCCGTGTCACCGGTCGCAATCGGAGCATTTGCGGGCCATGCCAGGGGGAAGCATTTCCGCCCCACCCGCCTGACGCCGAGCCACGACTGGGCGCAAGAACAGGGTGCCGTGTTTGTGGAGACCGGCCAGTGGTTGCGGGCGCAGTATTTTCCAACGGCGAACGAAACCCATTGGCGTGAAAGCGTGGACCGGGAAGTGAAAGCCGTACGCAATTGCGTGGGCGTGTGCGACGTCACAACCCTGGGCAAGATTGATGTGCAGGGTCCAGATGCAGCCGCATTTTTGAACCGCGTTTACGCCAATGGCTTCGCGAAACTGGCCATTGGCAAATGCCGATACGGGTTGATGCTGCGTGAAGACGGCATCGTGATGGATGATGGGACGGCAGCACGCATGGCCGAGCACCACTTCTTCGTCACCACCACCACCGCAAATGCAGGGTCGGTGTTCCAGCACATGGAATTCTGTCGTCAGTGCCTGTGGCCTGAGCTCAATGTGCATCTCGTATCAACCACCGAAGCGTGGGCTCAATTCGCAGTGGCAGGCCCCAGATCCCGCGAGCTGCTGCAGCGACTTGTGGACGCTGAACATGACATTTCGAACGCTGCTTTCCCGTTCATGGCCTGCGGCGACATAAGTGTGTGCGGCGGCACACCGGCACGCCTCTTCCGGATCTCATTCTCCGGTGAAATGGCCTACGAGATTGCCGTCCCGGCACGCTATGGGGACGCGCTAATACGAGCGCTTATGGAAGCGGGCCGAGACCTTGGTGTCACAGCCTATGGCACGGAGGCACTTGGCGTGCTGCGCATCGAAAAGGGCCATGCAGCAGGCAATGAGCTGGACGGGCGCACCACAGCCCGTGACCTTGGTTTAGGTCGCATGGTCTCCACCAAAGAGGACTCCATCGGAGCGGTTTTGTCCCGGCGGGCCGGATTGAGCAACTCGAATGGCCACGATCTGGTGGGCTTCAAACCTATAGACGCCGACATTCAGCTCACCGCCGGCGCTCACTTGGTTGGCGTGGGCGACCCGGTGGACATGGACCATGATCAGGGCTGGTTATCTTCTGCCTGTTTTTCACCGACCCTTGGCCATTCCATTGCGCTGGGCTTTTTGAAAAACGGCACCCAACGCATGGGTGAGACTGTGGTGGCCGCGAACCCGCTCGAGGGGCTCTCGACACAAGTGCAAGTGGTTTCACCGCATTTTGTTGACCCCAAAGGGGAGAGAATGCGTGGCTGACACTGCTTGGACGATCAAGCCGCTGGAGCCAAAATGGGCACTGAGCTTCGGCACCCAGGCCGTGGGCCATGTCACAGTGAAGGCGGTGCCGCATCTGGCTTTAATCAGCTTGGCTTTTGACGCGGACAATGCGGCAAGTGTCGCTGCAAAGCTCGGTATCAAACATCTTTCAGTCGGCGCCTCTCAGGCAAGCCAGCTCGCGGCCACAACGCCGGACGAAACATGGCCCTGCCGCTTCGCGATGCTGCAGCCAGGCCAAATCTGGTTGATGGCGGAGACTGCACCGTCAGAGCTCATGGCGCAGGCACAAGCGCGTTTTGGTGGCCATAGCTGGTTGACAGATCAGACCGACGGCTGGGTCGCAATCAGTGTGTTGGCAGATGATGAGGTGGCCGCAAATGCAGTCATGGCGCGGCTGTGCATGCTGGACGTGGCGACTATAAAAATTGATACCGCCACCCGCACCCTCGTCGCCCACCTATCGGTCATAATCATCAAGGAAGGCGCAGGCCATTACACACTGCTCGCCCCACGCTCATCTGCCCAACATCTCCACCACATGGTCACCCTCGCAGCACAAAACGCAGGCTGATTTGCGAGGCTAAAAATCGCTATTCATGGAAAAGCCAGAAGGCGTCTCCGACCAGATCTATGTGCTCTTCCGTGTAGTCGTCCCAACCCAAAGCGAGCAAAACGAGTGGGCGCGCCAGATTGAGAAACACACTCTGGGCGATCAGATTGATGGCCCGCACTCTGGTCAAAGGGTCATCCAGCTCGGAGCTGGTCGCACGGGCAACCAGTTGCACCATAAGCGTGAATTGAAAGTGAAACACCTTCTCGAAGAAGCGCTCCGTAGGCTCTCCACCCTGAATAAGCTCGCGCTGGATATACCTTGCACGTAGATCGGCTTCACCCTTTGTAGCGGCCATCTTGAAGGACGTCTTCATGATGAAACGCAGCGTCGTGCGCGCCTCGTCGGGGCTCATTTTCGCAATCAA
>JBCDIB010000224.1:0-4497 GCA_038749385.1 Pseudomonadota bacterium
ACGATCATAGAGTTGAACCCGGACGAAGCCCTCACCGAGGAAGTATTCGGCCCTGTGCTTCACGTCAAACGCTACCAGGCGGGCACACTCGACGCGGTGGTGGACGAGATCAACGCCTCGGGCTTTGGCCTCACCTTCGCGCTTCACAGCCGCATAGACGCCGTCATTGCGCAGGTCAGTGGGCGCGTGGAGGTCGGTAATCTGTACATCAACCGCAACCAGATCGGTGCAATTGTCGGCAGCCAACCTTTTGGAGGACGGGGTAAATCCGGCACAGGACCGAAAGCGGGTGGGCCGCTTTATCTCAGCCGCTTTTTGTCCGAGCAGGTCATTTCCACCGACACCACAGCGGCCGGTGGCAATGCGTCTTTGATCGCGCTGGAGGACCAAGCGTGAAAAACTGACGGCCAGTGCACAGTTGTCGCACCTATTCGCATTGGACGGACTGCCTTTTGGCCTGATTTTGCGGTAGGCAGTGAAGGTAAGAGATCGGTCAATCCAGACCATTCATTCAAAAGGTGCCCCCATGTTTGAAGGCGTCGACGCCATTCTCCTTGCCCGCATACAATTTGCGTTCACGGTGTCGTTTCACTTCCTGTTCCCGGCCTTCACCATTGGGCTGGCAAGCTACCTGGCAGTTTTAAACGGGCTCTACCTCTACACAAAACAGCACAAATATCTCGACCTGTACCGCTACTGGGTGAAGATCTTTGCCCTCGCGTTTGCCATGGGCGTCGTGTCCGGCATCGTCATGAGCTATCAGTTCGGCACCAACTGGTCCGTCTTCTCCGATAAGGCCGGGCCGGTGATCGGTGGGCCCATGAGTTATGAGGTGCTGAGCGCATTCTTCCTCGAAGCGGGCTTTCTGGGCATTATGTTGTTTGGCCGTGAGCGTGTCGGCCCCGCGCTGCATATGGGCGCAACGCTGGCAGTGGCGCTGGGCACCTTCATGAGCGCGTTCTGGATCCTGTCGGTGAACAGTTGGATGCACACCCCCGCCGGCTTCGAGATTGATGCCGTCACCGGCCAATTCCTGCCGACCAATTTCTGGGAGGTGATCTTTAATCCGTCCTTCCCATATCGCCTCACGCACACCTTGGCGGCCGCTTATCTGACAACGGCCTTTATCGTTGGGGGCGTGGCGGCCTCCCACCTGCTGCGCGCCCGCCGTCGTGGTGAGCGTTCGTCCGCGGCTACCCGCACCATGTTCTCCATGGCCATGTGGATGGCAGCCATCATGACGCCGATACAGATCGGTCTCGGGCACGAACATGGTTTGAACACCTATGAATACCAGCCAGCCAAGTTTATGGCGATGGAAGGGTATTACAATTCCTATCCGGACGGAGCGCCTTACTACATCTTCGGCATTCCCAACGACGAGACCCAAACCCTCGACTATGCCGTCGGCATTCCAAAACTTGGCTCGATTGTACTCAAAGGGGATCCGAACTATCCCGGCGTCGGCTTGGACACGATTGATGATGGCGAGCAGCCGCCGGTTTTTCTCGTCTTTTGGTCTTTCCGCGTTATGGTGGGGATCGGCCTTCTGATGTTGACGGTGGGCATGTGGTCGCTCTGGGCGCGCTACAGGGGCAAATTATATGACAGCCCGTGGCTTCACCGTGCCGCCTTCGCCATGGGGCCGTCTGGTCTCGTGGCGGTGTTGGCGGGCTGGATCACCACCGAAGTGGGTCGCCAGCCTTACACAGTTTACGGCTTCCTGCGCACCTATGACAGTGCGGCGCCGCTTCAGGCCCCTGCGGTGGCTGCAAGCCTGATCGCCTTCATTGTGGTCTATTTTGCCGTGTTTGGAGCGGGCACATTCTACATTCTGCGCATGATGGGCAAATCCCCAACCTATGGCGAGAAGCCGATCAAGGAAGACATTGACGGCCCGATCCGTACGGCGGGCACGACCCCCGCAACCGAGATATTGGCGCGAGACCCGCGCAAGGGTGGCCAGACGCCTGAACCGGCTGAGTGATGAGGGCGAGGTAGCTGACCATGATGTTCCTTGGTGAAGAGATTGTCTTTGATCTTACCTTCTGGTGGGGAGCCATCATTGCCTTTGCCGTGTTGGTCTATGTGATCCTCGATGGCTTTGACCTCGGGCTTGGCATGTTGTTCGCCGTCGAAAAGAACAAGCCGGACCGCGACGTGATGATGAACTCCGTCGCTCCGGTTTGGGACGGCAATGAGACCTGGCTCGTGCTGGGCGGCGGCGGCCTGTTCGCCGCCTTTCCCTTGGCCTATGCGCTCATACTCCCCGCCCTCTACGTGCCCATCACGCTCATGTTGCTGGCGCTGGTGTTCCGAGGCGTGGCGTTCGAGTTTCGCTGGCGCACAAAGCGCTGGGAATGGGTGTGGGACTGGGCGTTTATAGGTGGCTCCGCCCTAGCAGCCCTCAGCCAGGGCATCACGCTTGGCGCATTGCTGCAGGGCATTTCGGTAGATGAAGCGGCGCGCCAATATAGTGGCGGCTGGTGGGATTGGCTGACGCCATTCTCGCTTTCGGTCGGCGTGGCGGTCATGGTTGGCTATATGCTGCTGGGGGCCACCTGGTTGGTTATGAAAACCAGCGATGAACTGCAGGCCCGCATGCGCAAGCGCGCCTGGCCTCTGGGCCTCGCCACCATCGCTTTCATCGGCGTCATAAGCCTTTGGACGCCAACTCTGCAGGAAGGCTATTTCGCCCGTTGGTTCACCGGCGCGGGCATCTGGCTCGCCATTGGCGTGGCAAGCTCCGTGCTGCTGGTGGCGTTGCTGATGTTTCGTTCGCTCACAGTGCACCACCACGAATACCGGCCATTCGTGCTGGCGCTTTTGCTGTTCGTATTGTGTTTTGTGGGCTTGGGCATCTGCATGTTCCCCTACATTGTGCCCACCCAGATCACACTGTGGGAGGCTGCGGCTCCGCGCAACAGCCAGATCTTCATGCTCATCGGGGTGGCGATCAACCTGCCCCTCATCATAGGCTACACGGGCTACGCCTATTGGGTGTTCCACGGCAAGGTGGACCCCAACGAGGGCTATCACTGATTGCGCAACACAGTGGCGGCCAGAAACCCTTCTGGAAGCGTCTGGCCTGGTTCATCGCCATTTACGGCATGTCCCTGGCCGTCATTTTGGTGGTGGCTTACGGCATTCGCTTCTGGCTGGGGCTGGGCTAGCCGCCCTTCCGCTGACTGCGTTCACTACGCTCAACGGTTGCGGCAGTCTGCAGCTTGCCTATAGGGCAACCGCTGCTAAACAAGAGGCAGCAATCTGGGTGGGGTCAGGTGGGCCATGGGCGCTAAGGGCATAGACAGGGGCAAAAAGAACGTGGATCGCGCGCGTTGGTCGCTGCGCACCACTGGTATCTACGTGTTTCTGTTCAGCGCCGCTGTGAACATTCTCATGCTCACCGGTCCGCTGTTCATGCTGCAGGTTTATGATCGCGTGCTCACCAGCCGCTCGGTGCCAACGCTTGTTGGCCTATTTGGCCTCGTGGCGTTGCTCTATGCATTCATGGCGCTGTTTGACTTCGTGCGGAACCGCATTCTCTCCCGTGCCGCCCACCGGCTGGACCTTGATCTGGCACCCTATGCCCAGCGGGCGCACATTTTGGCAGGCGCCGGGCAAGTGCCTAAGCGCGGACGCCCCGAAGGCGATCTGAGCCAGGTGCGCCAGTTCCTCGGCTCAGGTGCAGTAGGGGCGTTCTTCGACCTGCCGTGGGTACCAATCTACATCATCATCGTGTTCCTGCTGCACCCCTGGCTCGGATGGCTGGCCATCGCCGGCGCTGGCCTTGTGGTGGTGCTGACGGTCATAAATTTCTGGACCACCGGTAGGGTGATGCGCGCGGCATCCGGCTATGAGCAGCGCAACAGCACCCTGGCGGAGGAAGCCCGCGGCAATGCCGAAGCCATCGTGTCCCTGGGCATGGTGTCCCGCATTGCCGAACGCTGGAGCCGGACCCGACAGACCGGCATGGCCCACACCCAAAAGGCGGCTTCGGTGTCCGAATGGCTGACGGCCTTTACCAAAAGCTTCCGTATGCTCATGCAATCAGGCGTTCTGGCCTTGGGGGCATGGCTTGTGATCCGGGGCGAAATCACCGCCGGAACCATGATTGCAGCCTCCATTCTTGTTGGCCGCGCTTTGGCTCCAGTGGACCAATCCATCGCGCAATGGCGCAACGCCACCCGTGCCCGACAGGCGTGGGGACGCCTTGCCTCCATGTTGGCCGTCACGCCCCCCGAGGCAGAGCGCACCGAATTGCCGGCTCCCAAGGGCAATCTGCAAGTGGCCGGCCTTGGCCAGCTGGCCCGCGCGCCCAATGGCCAGCCCGACAGTTCGATACGACCGATACTTGGCGGCATAGATTTTGCCCTCGAACCCGGCGATGGCCTCGGCATTCTGGGCCCCAGCGCGTCGGGCAAAAGCAGCTTGGCAAAATTACTGGTCGGCCTTTGGACGCCAGATCGCGGCACCGTGCGTCTGGACGGTGCCACC
>JBCDIB010000225.1:0-4496 GCA_038749385.1 Pseudomonadota bacterium
CCTAGTTTTCGCACTTGCAATGCCCAAAAACTGTTCGGCCCGATGAAGTTTCGGGCGGTTTGGACCGTTTTTTATCTGATTCATCAAAAAATGTGATGCTTGCTCACAATGCCCTTGATTCTGAACCCACAATGCAATTGCATGGCGGCGGGAGGGACGGCGCGCCAGCGCTAACCCTTTGCGGTATGCGCAATCAAGCGGGGAGCCCGGGAGATGCGCGACAAACACGAACGCAAACCAAAGGTTTAAAAATGGATCTACGTATCATTTCCGCAGTCGCAGGCGCAGCAGCGCTTACACTGACAGCGGGCGCGGCTTCCGCTGCAACTCTCGACGACGTGAAGGCCAAAGGCTTCATCCAGTGTGGTGTGAGCCAGGGCCTGCCAGGCTTCTCCAACCCTGACGATCAGGGTGAGTGGACCGGCCTCGACGTTGACACTTGCCGTGCCATGGCCGCAGCGATCTTCAACGATCCTGCAGCTGTGAAGTTCACGCCACTGTCCGCCAAAGAGCGATTCACCGCTCTGTCTTCCGGCGAAGTCGACATTCTGGCTCGTAACACCACCTGGACCATGACCCGCGACGCATCGTTGGGCCTCAACTTTGCTCCAGTCACATATTATGACGGTCAAGGCTTCATGGTTCGCAAAGACCTCGGCGTCAGATCTGCCCTTGAGCTGTCCGGCGCATCGGTTTGCACCAACACTGGTACAACAACCGAACTGAACGTTGCCGACTACTTCCGCTCCAATTCCATGGATTATGAAGTTGTTGCCTTTGAAAAGGCCGACGAAGTTGTGAAAGCCTATGATGATGGCCGTTGCGACGTTTACACGACAGACGCTTCCGGCCTGTACGCACAGCGCCTGAAATTGGCCGAGCCCGATGCGCACGTCGTTCTGCCAGAAATCATCTCCAAAGAGCCACTTGGCCCAGTTGTCCGTCAGGGCGATGACCAATGGTTCAACATTGCCAAGTGGGTCGTTTTCGGCCTCATCAACGCTGAAGAGCTCGGCGTGACCCAGGCAAACGCTGGCGAAATGATGGGTTCTGACAACCCTGCTGTCGCCCGTCTGCTCGGTTCCGAAGGCGCATATGGCGAGATGATCGGTCTCGACAACGCTTTTCTCGCAAATGCGATCAAAGCAGTTGGCAACTACGGCGAAATTTTTGACCGCAACGTGGGCCCAGACACCCCGCTCGCTATCTCCCGCGGCCAAAATGCGCTGTGGACAGATGGTGGCCTGATGTACGCTCCACCGGTCCGCTAAGCGAACCTGCCTTTTTGGGCCCGGAATTCATGTCCGGGCCCTATTTGTATCTGCCTTTGGCGCGCTTTTGCAGCTGCCTCTTGTGCCTGACTTCCTGAACGGAGCCGTCACCCATGACAATGGATGCTGACAACGCCACGCGGCCTGGGCCCTACGCCACCCGCGGCACGCCGGACGATGGACACGTTGCCTTTTTCAACGACCCCAAGGTCCGTTCAACTCTATTTCAGACGTTATTGGTCGTTGGCCTGATCGCCTTTGTCCTTTTCATCGTCACAAACACCGCTCAAAATCTGAACAATCAGTCCAAGGATTTTGGTTGGAGCTGGCTCGATGAGCCTTCCGGCTTTGGGATAAACCAAACCTTGGTCCCATATCAGGAGACCTCACCCTACGCCCAGGTGTTTTGGGTCGGGCTGACCAACACGCTTCTGGTTGCAGTCCTCGGTATCTTCATCGCAACCATTGTTGGTTTTGTGGTGGGCATTGCCCGTCTGTCCAGCAATTGGGTTGTGGCCAAACTGGCTTACGGGTTTGTCGAGATTTTCAGAAATGTGCCCCTGCTTTTGTGGCTGTTCATTTTCTATTTTGGCATCGTGAATGCAAACCTGCCCAGCTACCGCGATGTGTTCGCGCGGCTAGCGGAGGGCGGTGCGCAAAATGGCGATTCCGTGTTTGCACTCCTATCCAAAAAGGGCCTTGCGCTGCCCAAGCCGATATTCCTTGACGGCTCTATGTCCATTTTGATCGCCGTGATCATTGGTGTTGTTGCGGCGTTTATTATTGGTCGCTGGGCGAAGGCGCGGCAGATGCAAACCGGCCAAACCTTCCCGGCGTTCTGGACGGGCGTTGGCCTAATCATTGGCCTTCCACTTCTCACTTACCTCGTTATGGGCCGTCCGATTGAGCTTGAGTTACCAACGCTCAGCCGCTTCAATTTGCGAGGCGGCATGAACCTTATTCCCGAGCTGATCGCGCTTCTGTCCGCACTCGCTCTCTACACGGCAGCCTATATCGCTGAGATCGTGCGCGCCGGTATTCTGGCTGTCTCAAAGGGGCAGAGTGAGGCGTCCTCGGCGCTTGGCCTGCAACGCGGGCAGGCGCTGCGGCTGGTCATCATTCCCCAGGCGCTGCGGGTCATTGTGCCGCCGCTGACAAACCAATTCCTCAATCTCACCAAAAACTCCTCTCTGGCTGTGGCCATCGCTTATCCGGAGTTGGTGTCGGTCTTCTTCGGTACCGCGCTGAACCAGGTGGGCCGGGAGGTTGAAATCGTTCTTATAACCATGGGCACTTACCTGTTTCTTTCGCTGGTCACTTCGACCTTCATGAACTGGTACAACAGCCGAATTTCGCTGGTGGAGCGCTGATATGGCTGCTGAAACTAACACCATGGCCGTGACCGGTCAGGCCTATGTGCGCACGGAAATGCTGGCGGAGCGGGCCCCGCCTGCATCCGAAGGCGGTGTGCTTGGCTGGATGCGCAAGAACCTGTTTTCCAGCTGGTTCAACACGTTGCTCACTTTCATCGCCATCTACATTTTGTGGATCATTTTCCCGCCGCTCATACAGTTCGGCATCATTGACGCGGTGTGGAGCGACCCGGATGGTCTCAAGCGTGAGGTCTGCACCAATGCCGAACAGGGTGGCTTGCAGCCTTCCGGATGGTTTGGCGCGTGCTGGCCATATGTTGCGGCCAACATGAAGTTGTTCATCTACGGCCGCTACCCGGCGTCTGAACTGTGGCGCGTGGACATTACTTACTTCCTGTTTTTCGCAACGCTTATCCCGCTGCTGATTCCATCTGTGCCATTCAAGAAGCTGAACGCTGTTCTATTTTTTGTTGTGTTCCCTGTTGCGGCTTTCGTGCTTTTGACCGGCGGTGGCGAAGGCAGTGGCGCAGGCACCTATTACGCCTTGGCGATCCTGGCAGCGCTTGGTTTGGTGTTGGCATATGCGCTTGCTCCCACCCGAAGCGAAAGCATGCGTGGGCCCGTAGCACGCGTTGGCTTGGCGTTGGTTACAGCGCTTGTGGTCTGGGCTATTTTGGGTCTGGGCACTTACGCAATCAACGAGCTTCTAGGCCTCGTCGGCTTTGATGGCACACGGAACTCTTGGTTCGGCGATATTCAGTGGTGGCTTTACCCCGCTCTGGGCGTGGCCGCCGGTGTGGCGGCGGCCCTCACCACCAACGCCGCCGACACTAAGGGCCTGGCAGAAACGCTGGCACCGTTGTTTATCGTGCTGGCCGCTTTCTGCATCGGCTTGGCGGCCCTTCTGTTGGTGATGTCCATTCCCTACGGCCTGACCCATGTTGAGACGAATGTGTGGGGTGGCTTGTTGGTCACGCTGGTCATTGCTGTCACGGGTATCGTGGCATCGCTACCGCTGGGCGTGCTGCTCGCGCTCGGTCGGCGCAGTCAAATGCCGGCGGTAAAGCTGCTCTCAGTCGTTTTCATTGAGTTTTGGCGCGGCGTGCCACTTATCACCGTCCTGTTCATGTCCTCGGTAATGCTGCCACTATTCCTACCCGCGGGCACGGAATTCGACAAATTGCTGCGCGCGCTGATCGGCGTGGCGCTGTTTACGGCCGCTTACATGGCTGAGGTCATTCGCGGCGGCATTCAGGCGCTGCCAAAAGGGCAGTATGAAGGCGCCATGGCGCTGGGCCTGACCTATTGGCAGATGATGCGGATGATCATTCTACCTCAGGCGCTGACGCTTGTTATTCCGGGCATTGTGAACTCGTTCATCTCGCTGTTCAAAGACACCACTCTGGTTCTCATTATCGGCCTGTTCGACTTCTTGGGCCAGATGCAATCCACCTTCACCAACCCAACCTGGGCGTCGCCTGTTCAGTCCCTCACAGGGTATCTGTTCGCCGCGCTCATCTTCTGGGCATTCTGTTTCTCCATGTCCCGCTATTCGCTGTTTGTCGAAAAGCGTTTGGACACCGGGCACAAAAGTTAGGAGCCGACCATGGTCGCTGAAATCGACACGATCGACCGTTCAAAAATGCAGGTCTCGGACACCGAGGTGGCTGTGGAAATGAACGATGTGAACAAGTGGTACGGCACCTTCCACGTGCTGCGCGACATCAATCTGCGTGTCATGAATGGCGAGCGCATCGTGATTGCCGGCCCGTCTGGCTCCGGCAAATCCACGCTCATCCGCTGCATCAACCGGCTGGAAGAGCACCAGAAGGGGCAGATTGTTGTCGATGGC
>JBCDIB010000226.1:0-4427 GCA_038749385.1 Pseudomonadota bacterium
CCCGCCCGGTCGGCACGGTGCAGGGGTTCTTCCATCCAGAACGGGTTCAGAGGCTCCAACGCCCGGGCGACTTCCAACGCCTGATCCACGGTCCATGGATCTGACGTGTCCCACGGCATGCGCCACCCTTGGTTGCAGTCCACCATAAGGTCCAGCCTGTCGCCAACACTGCCGCGTACCGCTTCGAGCGCCGCCACATCGGCCCGCCAATCCGTGCGGCCCCCTTGGGTCGAGGACAAGCGAATTTTCATGGCCGGAAAACCAGCCTCTGCAAAAAACTGCGCCTGGTCCACCAATTCGCCAGTGTCCCACGCCACGCCGGAGGAGACGTAAAGCGGCACGTCACCCGTCTTGCCTCCCAGCAATTTCCACACCGGTTGCTCCGCCCGTTTGCCGTGCAGATCCCACAGCGCGAGGTCCATGGGCCAGCAGCGCCCATAATGAAACTGAATGTGGTCCAGCACCGTGTAGTGGCGGTCGTGGTTGGCCGGGTCGTGGCCAATAAACAGATCTTCATGACCTTCAAACCCAAGCATCAGATCACCGGACCCTATGCCCGTCCGGCCATCACTGTCGGTCACCCGCACGATGGTAGCGTCGAAATGCTCGCGCAGCCGCCCATCCCAACTGGCCTTGAAGGGGGGCGCAAGGACCATGCGGTGGTGGCTGACATCAATGCGCTCGATTTTGCTCATCGTTGCCCTTTCATCAAAATACTCGGGGCATCAAAATACTCCGGACATCAAAATGCGGCGGGCGAGGAGCAGCATGTCTGCGTCGGTGACCGGGCGGACGGTGCGGTTGCGCATGGGTGCGTTTTCCGGGCGCGCCATCTCGGCGGCCAAATGCTGGGGTTCGATGGCAGCAATCTGCTCGGGCCATTGGCGGCTCGTTGAGGCGAGATCAATCAGGCTTGAAACCAAAGCCGGCAGGCCGTCAACATTTGTTCCGCAAGCCCGCGCCGCCTCGTGCAGGCTTGGTGCATCGCATTCCAGCAGCCAGGGCAGTGTCGCTTCAAATGCCAAAGCTGTCGCCATGCCATGGTGAACCGGCGCGATGCCCGCCAGCCCGTGGCTGGCCATGTGGGCGATGGCTGTCCCGCACCTGTCGATGGCGACGCCGGCCCAGGCGGACGCCATGGCCAGCGCTTGCAGCGCATCGCCATCCCCGGTCAATGCTGCAGGTAGCTGCCTTGCAATCAAAGCCATGGCGCGGTGGCCATATAGGCTCGCACCCTCATTGCTGGACGTGTTGGTGCTGGCTTCAAAGGCGTGCACGAAGGCGTCCATGGCGCACCAAACCAGCAATGCAGGGGGCATGGACGTGAGCAGATCACCATCAATGATCGCCATGTCGGCACGGCTCTGGGGCGCCCATGCCCATAATTTGCGCCCGTCCTCGCCCGCAAAAATATTGGTGGCGCTCATCTCCGAGCCCGTGCCCGCAGTGGTTGGTACAAGCAGTTTGGGCAGAGGCTTGTCCGGCAGGGGTGCCACTCCCAAAGCGTAATGGCCAATGTCGGGGCTCGCCGACCCACACGCTGCGCAGCACGCCACAAGCTTGGCAATGTCCAGCGTTGTGCCGCCGCCAATGCCGATCACCCCGTCGCAGGCGTGGGCCAGTGCGGTTTGGGTGCCTGCATTTATGTGGGCGGCCTTTGGCTCACCGCTGAACCCCGCAAAGATGTGGGCTTGTATCCCCTGTTTGGCCAGTGCCTGCTGCACGTCCATGGCATAGCCGGTGCCCACCAGAAAACTGTCGATCACCAGAAGCGGCTTCGCTATGGCCAAGGTTGCTGCTACGTCCTGAATGCGTTTAGCTGCGCCCCGTCCGGCAATGACGGGCGGCGTGGGCGCGATGTCGAAGGTCTGGCTCATGGCGGTGTCTCGCAGCCGGAGATCTTCCGGCTCGCCAGCTTTCAGAAAGACTGCGATTTTGCCAACTGAAAAATGCACAGAAAATGCTCAGCGGGCAATAACTCACATCAGATGAGTTTCAGTTCCTGGGCCAGCCGCACCAGCTCGGCGGTGTTGCCGGTGCCCGTCTTGTCACGCAGATTTTGGCGGTGGCTTTCCACGGTGCGCACCGAAATGCCCAATTGCGCTGCAACTTCCTTGTTGGACTGACCGGTGGCCACCAACCGCAGCACGTCCTGTTCCCTTGGTGTCAGGCTGGCCTCGTCGTCCTTGTGCGGCTTGGGCGACGTTACAGATCCCGCCACCTGGGTGGACAGATGCAAGCCGCCGCTGGCGACGGTCTGTATGGCACGGTTCATCTCGTCGGCGCTGACATCTTTGAGAATGTATCCGTTGGCGCCCGCATCCAACGCTCCACGGACGTATTCCTGCGTGTCGAAAATCGAGAGTATGAGTATGCCGCACCCATGGCCCCGGGCACGGATATCGGCGGTTGCCTCCAGCCCGTTGCGGCGGGGCATGGACACATCCATCATCACAACATCGGGGCGCAGATCGTCGGTAAGCTCCACGGCACGTTGGCCGTCGCTGGCCTCGCCCACAACTTCAAATTCCGGCTGCGCTTCGAGGCGGGCGCGGATGCCCTCGCGGACCAGTTGGTGATCATCGGCGATCAGAAGACGGATGGCACTCATTCGGCTGCCTCGGCGGGGATGATTGGGGCTGTGTCGCTAATCGGCTTTGCCCGTTGGCGGGGCATGCGCACCATCACTTCGGTGGTCCATATCGTGCTGGCACCTCGGTTCTGGCGCAACTTGCCCGCACCCTCTGTAGCCGAGCGGATGAGGAACAATCCGTTATGCAGCTCCACGCGTTCACGCATGTTGCGCAGTCCCAATCCCCCCACGCCCGCCTGTCGGGCGGCGACGTCGAAGCCATCGCCATTGTCGCTGATGCGCAGCGAAACATGCCGCTCTGTAATGCGCATGGTGATGAGAACCTGGGTGGCGTTGGCGTGGCGGGCGACGTTGGACAGGGCCTCCTGCGTGACGCGATACAGCGCTGTCCGTGCTTCCTCCGGCAAGCGTGCCGAGCGCGGCGGCTGGGGGTCAGCATCGACGGTCATCTGCAAGCCGCTGGCCTCGAAATCTTCGGCGAGGGCCCGTATTGCTGACACCAGACCGATATCGTCCAGCACTGATGGCCGCAGATCCTTGGAGATGCGCCTCACCTCGGCGATCGCCGTGTCCAGCGTGTTGGCAGATTTTTGCACCAGACTGCTGACACCGGGTGTTTCCCGCGAACGTCCAAGGGCGGCATCGAGATTATAGCGAACGGCGATTAGAAGTTGCGAGATAGAATCGTGCAATTCCTGGCTCACCCGTTTGCGTTCATCCTCTTGAACATTGACGATCCGGCGTGTGAGGGCGTGGAGCCGCGCATCAGCCATGCGCTGTTCTGACAGCGAAAAAGCGACCAGCAATCCGATGGCCAGCAACACCACTCCGGCGGTGACCCCCAGCAGAATTGCCAGCGTGTCGCGGATATTGCTGTTGAGCTGCTCGCCCATCACAGCGATCTGCGCGTCCACATCGTCGAGGTAAAGGCCGGTGCCGAACATCCACTCCCAGTTCGGTAAGTATATTGCGTAGCCGAGTTTCTCCGTGATCTCCCCGGTCGAGGGTTTCGGCCAGACGTAAGTGTGAAAATCGCCTTCCGGTGTGGCCTGGGCCTTTTCGATCAGATTGCGGATCACCAGGTCGCCATTGGCGTCCTCAAGATCGATGAGGTTGCGGCCGACCAGGTTGGGCAGTCGCGGATGCACAATGTTGGTGCCCTTGGCATCGTAAACGAAGAAGTAGCCGTCTTCGCCATATTCGAGGTCATGGAGAATGCGGGCGGCACGATTTTTGGCCCATTCGCGACCTCCTGGCTCATTTTCGTACAGCACCCGCACCGAGGCGAGGGCCATCAGTGCGTAGTTGCGCAATTCAGCTCGTTTGGAAGTCGCAAACTCGGCACGAATGGTTGTGGTTTCCGCAGACAGCAGGGTCCGGCTTTGCTGCGCAAATACCCCCGCCATGATGGTGGCGACGATGAGAATCGGCAAAACAGCGATCAGCGCCAGGCGCGTGCGCAGGGACAGACGCCGCGCGGCGGGATTGTCTGCCCCGCCGTCCATCATTTCGCTGCGATTTGACTGACCGTGTTGCATCGCTACCCAGAAATTCCGTTCAGGCCTGCGAATTGGCAGGCCAAGCCCTCTGATACCCGACCTACTTTTTAGCCGCGCTTGCCTGTCCCTCGCAACCGTCCCGAGAGCCGGTGCTGGCGTGGTTGCGTAGTTTTACGCAAATGGGCTGCGCAGTCCCGGCGGGTGACAAGTGCAGGGTGCTGCTCTAGTTCCCTTTGACGCATTCGCGTTCTGCATCCGAAATCCGTTCGGCGCAGAGATTATTTGGGAGGAATACCAATGGACCGTCGTTCATTTATTAAGGGCGCTGGCATCGC
>JBCDIB010000227.1:0-4397 GCA_038749385.1 Pseudomonadota bacterium
AAACTGCTGGCAGTCGGTTTGATCTGGAACTTCCCCATCACCCGTCAAAGCCAGGAAGCAACGCGGGCCTCGCTGAACGCCTAACTGTCTTCAGTATCTTGCTGGGCCAAAGGCGGCTCGAGCGGCCGCTCATCCCATTTGGTGCCGCGTTTCAAGAGCCAGAAATAAGCCCGGTAAGGCAGAAATTGCAGCGCCTTGAGCGTATAGGTGAAGCGCTTGGGGAACGTGATCTCAAAGCTTCCGCCGCGCAGGCCTTCAGCGATACGCTGTGCTGCTTTTTCCACCGGCACCAAAGCTGGCATTTCAAAGGCATTTTCTTCCGTGGCGGGTGTATCGACGAAGCCGGGATTGACCACCTGCAACAAGACGCCGAACTTGTCGGTGTCGAACTTCAAGCTCTCAGCCATGTTGATGAGCGCCGCCTTGGTGGCACCATATGCGGCGCTGGACGGCAGGCCGCCATAACCTGTGACGGACGACACCAAGGCGATCTGCCCAGCACCGCGTTTTCGCATTGCAGCCAGCAACGGGACCAGCGAATACACAACGCCGTACAGGTTGACATCGAAGGTTTTGACGAAGGCGTCGGTATCCAGCGCCTCACCTGCCACTGGCTGGAATATACCCGCATTAAGCACTGTCAGCGCGATGGGACCATGGGTTTCCTCAATGCCAAACACCGCTTCTTCGTTGGCTTGGCGGTCTGTCACGTCCAGCGGCCAAGCGCTGATCCGGCCTTTCCCATCGATCTGTTCGGCAGCCAATGCGTTCAACTTGTCCTCGCTGCGGGCAGACGCAATCACATGCCAGCCTTCCCGCGCGAGTTCGAGCGCAAGCGCATAGCCAATGCCGGAGCTTGCCCCCGTGATCCATGCAACCCCGTCATTTGGGCGCGCGGTGGTTGGTTGGCCGTAGCGGGCTTCGGAATTGGATGAGGTCATGTCAGTCCACGATGAAGTGTTTGCATTGGTGACGGTTCACCAAAGCTAGCTTGGGCGTTGAGCCCTCCGGTCAAGGACAATCTGCGGCAGAAACCTAGCCGCGACCCAGAATATCCAGAATACGGGAGTGGATCGGGCCGGTGAGGCGCAGGGCATCAGTGGTCACCGCAAAACCGATGCACGGGCCATCATCATCCGCCACCGGACGGTGATCCACATGGCTGTCGGCAATCGATATATCGCCGCGGACATAGTGGCCCTGCTCGTCGCTAAAACCGCCCTCAAGCACCAGGGTCATCTCAGAACCCTCATGCGTGTGCATCGGTATTGCGCGGCCCGCCTTGATCCAGAACAGTGACATTTCGCAGCCTTCGACCGTGCCAAGGTGCATTTCTTTGAAGCCCGGCATCTTGCCACGCCATTGCACATTCTGACTGCCCATCATCTCCGCGATGGCATTGGGCATCCACGCTTCGTGGGGGCGATGTGCTTCAGAAGGCGATTTCTTTGACATAGCCGGCGCATCGGAATTCAGTACCCGCGCCAGCATGGCATCGGCATCAGACAGATCTTCAGCTGGCGCATCCATCGATGTTTCCGCCATGAGGCTTTCAAGGTCTCTGACATAAGCGCGATTTTCCGTGCTCAGCTCGAGATGCGCGCGGGCAAGCACGTCCAATGGCATCGGCAAAGCACCTGCCACATGGCGTTCCATCAAACCGTTCATTGTGCGCGATATTTCCACGAAAACCCCCGGGACATATATTCTACCCTCAGCCACATTAGCCTATGCAAAACACTACGCCAATGAGGCCCAAGTGGATCAAATGATGGCGACTTGTGGCAAATATTAGCTCACACTAGGGTGACGCCGCCCGGCATGGGAATGCAGGGCCTGCTTACTACTGTTCCACGGAGTTCGGAATGCAAACTACCTCAAACAGCCATCCGGGAACAATTGCTGGCAACATCACAGACCTGATAGGTAACACGCCCTTGGTGAAGCTGAGACGGGCATCCGAAGAGACCGGGTGCACGATCTATGGCAAGGCAGAGTTTTTGAACCCGGGCCAATCGGTCAAGGACCGCGCAGCTCTGTCGATTATCGAAACTGCGGAACGTAACGGCGAATTACAGCCCGGTGGTGTGATCGTGGAAGCGACGGCGGGCAACACGGGCATCGGCCTATCGCTGGTCGCACGCGCCAAGGGCTACAGAACCGTCATCGTGATACCCGAGACCCAGAGCACCGAAAAAAAGGACGCCCTGCGGTTGATGGGGGCACAATTGATTGAGGTGCCGGCCGCGCCGTATCGCAATCCAAACAATTACATCAAACTGTCCGGCCGCCTCGCCGAGCAGCTGCGCGCAACCGAAGAAAACGGGGTGCTTTGGGCCAACCAGTTCGACAATGTGGCCAACAGGCAGGCCCACATTACCGGCACAGGCCCGGAAATCGTGGAGCAACTTGATGGAAAAGTGGACGGATTTATCTGCGCAGTTGGCTCGGGAGGCACTTTGGCGGGGGTGGCGGAAGCACTGCGCGATAAGGCCCCCGGCGCAAAAATCGGCCTGGCTGACCCGGGCGGCGCAAACCTTCACAGCTATTACACGGAAGGTGAACTCAAATCCGAAGGTGGTTCAATCTCCGAAGGCATCGGTCAAGGCCGCATCACAGCGAATCTCGAAGGCTTCAAACCAGACTTTTCTTACCGGCTGCATGACACTGAAGGCCTCAACATAATCTACGACCTATTGTGGGAAGAAGGCCTATGCATGGGGCTTTCCACAGGCATCAACATTGCCGGTGCCAAGGCATTGGCCAAAGATCTGGGGCCTGGCCACACCATCGTGACCATCCTTTGCGATTATGGAAATCGCTACCAGTCGAAGATCTACAACCCCTCCTTCCTGCGGGAAAAGGCCCTTCCAGTCCCTCATTGGATGGAAAACGGCGCGTCATACGACGTGCCCTTTAAAACTGTTGACGCCTGATGGCCGCTGAGAAAACCGGGCCAAGCCCGTTTGTCATCACTGCAGAGGCGCTGAATGCCCGATTGGGCGAGCCAAACCTGCGCATTGTCGATGGCTCGTTTTACTTGCCCGCCATGAACCGGAATGCACAGGCTGAATTTCTGCAGGGCCACATTCCCGGCGCCGTGCGTTTTGATATTGATGAGATCGCCGCCCCCGGAGACACGCCGCACATGCTTGCGGATGCCGAAACCTTTGCAGCCAAAGTGGGTGCGCTTGGCATAAGCGAGACCGACACCATCGTGGTGTATGATGGTATTGGTCTGTTTTCCGCCCCGCGCGTCTGGCTCAACTTTCGCGAGATGGGGGCCGTCAACGTCCTGATCCTAGATGGTGGCTTCCGCGCCTGGCAGGATGCCGGCTTTGCAACCGAAAGTGGCCCTGCAGAACCGGTGCCGGTGACTTTCAAGGCACAAGACACAAGCATCGCTGTGAGCAGGGCCGAAGTCGCAGCAGCGCTTGCCGCAAATTCGGCCACCCTGCTCGACGCTCGCCCCCACGCTCGCTTCACTGGCGAAGATCCGGAACCCCGGGTAGGCATGCGCAGTGGCCACATGCCAGGGGCGGTCTCCCTGCCCCTCAACGAGCTGATCGACAAAGGCCGGCTAAAACCGGTGGAGCAATTGCAGGCCATGCTGCGCGAACGCGGCGTTTTTGCCCGCGACCCGGTCATCACCACCTGCGGCTCCGGCGTTACAGCGGCGGCGATTGATCTGGCACTTCGCTCGGTGGGTCATGAAGGGCCTATAAGTCTGTATGATGGTTCTTGGTCTGATTGGGGAGCGCAGCCGGACACGCCGGTGGTAACGGGTGACGAAGTGCCTGGTATTCCCGTTCAGGTGACGTTTTTGCAAATGCACAAACGGCCAGGCTCAACCGTGGCCCGTCCGCACAATTTGAACCTGTCGCTGCTCAGCGCAGAAAAGATGCCGCTGCAATTCTATCGTTATTTGCAGCGCGAAATCGGCGACGATTGGAACTGGGTAAACAGGCGGCGTTTGAGCGATGAGGCGCTGGCCCAGATCATTCATGCTGACACCACCGAAATTTCGGTGCTCTACCTCAATGGCTCCCCTGCAGGGTTTTTCGAGATCAATCGGGAAGATTACAAATCCCCCGAAATAGCTTTCTTTGGGCTGATGCCGCAGGCGACGGGCCTGAAACTTGGACGCTGGTTCTTGTCGCAAGCCATTGAGGCAGCATGGTCCGAGGGCGAGCCGGAGAGTATTCGTGTGGAAACCTGCACTGCCGACTCAGGCGCGTGCCTCTGCCATGGCGAGCAAGGATTTCGCCGAGGTCGACAGGCTCAAGGCCGGGCTGATGGCGGCGGGCGTCGAAGTGCGAATGAGCAAGGAAGGCGTTGAACTCTTGGCAAAACCGGAGTTCGACGCGACCAAGCTTGAGGGATTGGTATGATGACCC
>JBCDIB010000228.1:0-4354 GCA_038749385.1 Pseudomonadota bacterium
GCACTCATACGTTGTCACAATGGACGACATCACCGACTTGGTTCTGGCCCAGCGGGACAGCGCTTGGGGAGACGTTGCGCGGCGCATCGCCCACGAAATCAAAAATCCGCTGACGCCAATTCAATTGTCTGCTGAGCGGCTCAAGCGCCGTTACGGCCGCAAATTGACCGAAGACCGCGAAGTGTTTGACCGCTGCACAGATACCATCGTGCGTCAGGTGTCTGACATTGGCCGCATGGTTGACGAGTTCTCCCAGTTTGCCCGTATGCCAAAGCCAGAATTTGAGACCGCAGACCTCCGCGAAGCCGTGAAGGAAGCTGTGTTTTTACGCGAAGTGGCGCAGCCTGAAATAAGGTTTGAAACGCAGCTCGGCGACCTGCCCATGATGACGCAATTGGACATGCGGCTGATCTCACAGGCGGTTGGCAATGTGGTGAAGAATGCCTGCGAGAGCATTGAGAGCGTTCTCGAGAACAATCCAGACCATGCTGGCCTTATCAAAGTGGTTCTTATGGACCAGCGTGACCATTTCCGCATCACAGTCACAGACAATGGCAAAGGCCTTCCTGAAGACAGCCGCCAACGTTTGTTCGAGCCCTATATGACGACCCGCGAGAAGGGCACCGGCCTTGGCCTCGCCATCGTTCGAAAGATCATTGAAGACCATGGCGGCACGATTGAACTGACCGACGCACCAGACCTCAAAGCCGATGAAACCGGCGCAATGGTGGCAATGACCATTGCAAAGAGTGCTTCGATTGAAGCCGAAGAAGACGAACCCTCAACGACAATCCGGAAAACGGAGGATGCCCATGCAAACTGATATTCTGGTGGTGGATGATGAGCCCGATATCCGCGAGCTGATCGCTGGCATTCTCGAAGATGAGGGCCATGAAACCCGCATCGCCTCGAACGCAACCGACGCCATTGCCGCTGTTGAGGCGCGCAGACCCGGCTTGGTCTTCCTCGATATCTGGCTGCAGGGCTCAGAGATGGATGGGCTTGCAGTCCTGGACACCATACAAAAACGCCACCCCGGTTTGCCCGTTGTGATGATCTCTGGTCACGGCAACATCGAAACAGCTGTGTCCGCCATCCAGCGCGGCGCTTACGACTACATCGAAAAGCCCTTCAACACAGACAGGCTGATGCTTGTTGCCCAGCGCGCTCTTGAAGCCCGTAGCCTGAAGCAGGAAGTTGACGAACTGAAGAGCAGGCAGCTGGACCTGTCAGAGCTTGTGGGCATTTCCCCTGCCATGAACTCGCTTCGCAACACTATTGCTCGGATAGCACCCACCAATTCACGCGTGCTGATTGAAGGTGGAAGTGGATCAGGCAAGGAAATGGTGGCCCGCGCCATCCACCGCGCTTCCCACCGCGCCAATGGCCGCTTTGTGGTGCTGAACGCTGCCGCGATGACACCCGAACGCATGGAAGTGGAACTGTTTGGCCATGAGGGTTTGCGTGGCACTGCGCCCTCCACCGGTGCATTGGAAGAAGCTCATGGTGGCACGCTCTATCTCGATGAGATTTCCGGTATGCCGAAGGAAACCCAAGCCAAGATCTTGCGCGTCCTCGTGGCCCAGGAATTCACCCGCGTGGGGGGCGCCAATAAGGTTCGTGTCGATGTGCGGGTGATTTCGTCAACAGCGCAGAACATCGCCGAGAAGATTGCGGAAGGCGTGTTTCGGGACGATCTATTCAATCGTCTGGCCGTTACCCAGATCGCTGTCCCGCCGCTGTCCGATAGGCGTGAGGACATTCCATTGATCGTCGATGCGTTTATGAAGCAGATTAGTCGCCAGACAGGCATTCGCGCCCGCTACGTCGCAGATGATGCCATTGGCATCCTGCAAACCCGCGATTGGGAAGGCAATGTGCGCCAGCTGCGCAACGTAATCGAGCGTGTGATCATCTCCAACCGCGACCAGGACGGAGAAACGATAACCGCCGACATGCTGCCGGATGATGCGTCGGCAAACCTGTCACAGTCAGGCGGTGAAAACGGCGCGATGCTCCTGACCCTCCCGCTGCGCGAGGCGCGGGAGCGCTTTGAGCGCGACTATCTTGCCGCCCAGATAAATCGCTTTGGTGGCAATATCTCCAAAACAGCTGAATTCGTCGGCATGGAGCGCTCGGCGCTCCACCGCAAGCTCAAATCACTCGGTGTCTAAGTATCGCTCTTAGCTGGCCTCAAGGTTTGGGGGTGATTCAGTCGTCAGCTTACGCTAATTAGGGCTTTCGGCGCCGCTTCGGTGCGCTGTTTTCCGGGCCACGGCCCAGCGGCTCAAGGTTTGGCATGCGAATAATAATCTGTGGCGCGGGGCAGGTGGGCTTCGGCATCGCTGAGCGTTTGGCAGCGGAAAATCACAGCGTGACCGTGATTGATTCATCGGAAACGCTGATCACCAAAATCAAGGACACATTGGACGTGCAGGGTGTGGTGGGCCACGCCGGGCACCCCGATGTGCTGGCCCGCGCCAAGGCTGAAAATGCTGACATGATCATCGCCGTCACCTTGTATGACGAAGTGAACATGGTGGCCTGCCAAGTCGCCCATTCCATCTTTCAGGTGCCCACCAAAGTGGCTCGGGTACGCGCGCAAAGTTATATGCAAGAAGTGTATGGCGAGCTGTTCAGCCGCGATCACATGCCCATCGACGTTATAATTTCGCCTGAAAAAGAGGTGGGCGAGACGGTACTACGGCGGATTTCGTTGCCTGGCGCTGTGGATGTCGTGCGTTTTGCGGACGAGTCTGTGGTGTTTCTGGCAATCGAGTGCGGACCGGACTGCCCCGTGGTGGACACGCCGCTCACCCAATTGACCGAACTGTTCCCGGATCTGGGGGCCGTCGTCGTCGGATCGGTGAACAGTGCTGGTGAAGTCAACGTGGTTCGGTCGACCGACCAGCTGCAGGTAGGCGATATCGCCTATGTGGTGGTTAAACGTGGCACCGTTCGGCGTACACTCAGCATTTTTGGCCATGATGAGCCGGATGCACGTCGTATTGTGATCGCTGGCGGGGGCAATATAGGCAAATATGTTGCCCGCGAATTGCACGAACGCATGTCGTCAGTACGCCTTGTGTTGATAGAAAACTCCAGAACCCGCGCGGAGGCTATCGTCAACGATTTGGACGGCGGTGCCACTGTACTTGCCGGTAGCGCCCTGGATCAGAACATACTCACCGAGGCAGATATTTCCCGCGCTGACCTTATGGTCGCGCTCACAAATGACGATCAGACCAATATTTTGTCTGCGGTGATGGCAAAACGGCTGGGATGCGCCGTAAATATGAGCCTCCTCAACAATGCCAGCTACCACGATTTCATTCATACACTGGGCATTGATGCTTATATCAATCCGCGTTCCGTCACCATCAGCCGCATCCTGCAATATGTCCGCCGTGGTCGTATCCGTTCGGTGTATTCCGTGCGTGATGGCAAGGCGGAAGTCATCGAAGCCGAAGCGCTGGAAACATCGCCTTTGGTGGGGGCGCCACTGCGCGAACTGGAGCTACCCGACGGCATTCGCGTGGGTTCCGTCTATCGCAATGGCGAGGCGTTTTTGCCCGATGGCAGCACCCACATAAGAGCGGGCGACCGCGTTGTAATTTTTGCGGCCGGAGATGCCATCCGCAAAACCGAGCAGCTGTTCCGCGTTTCGCTGGAGTTCTTCTAGGCCCATGCGGGGCGCTCTTTTCTTTCTTGCAGCGGCATTGGGAGGCTTTTCCAGCCTGCTCATATTGCCAGTTATGTTCGGGCTTTTGCTGGGCGAGCCGGAGCTTGCAGCGCGCTTTGGCCTATACATGGCCCTTGGCCTATTTGTCAGTGCAAGCGGCATACTCGCCTTGCGCGGACACCGGGTGCGGCTGAGCCGAATTGGCGGTTTTGTTCTGATCGTGGCCGTATGGCTTGGCTGGTCCGTGCTAGCCACGGTGCCGATCATGGATATGACGGACCTTTCGCTTGTGCGGTCTTTCTTTGAAGCGGTGTCGGGCCTCACCACGTCGGGCGCTTCCGTCGTCAACAACAAGGAGCCGCTGCCCGCAACGCTGCTGCTATATCGCTCGCAATTGGAGTGGATGGGCGGTTTTCTGACCGTCTGCATGGTCGTTCTCATCCTCGCGCCGGCCGGGGCAGGCGGCCTGCCTGAACGTCCTTTGGTCATCTATCAGCGGGGCAATGAGGGCGCTGTGCGCCAGGTCTGGCAAATTGTCCGCCAGATCGGCTTGATCTATCTGACCACCACCTTGCTGTGCAGCGCTGGCCTGATGCTCACCGGAACGCCGCCACAAAGCGCTGCCAATCTGGCCATGATGAGCGTGGCGACCGGTGGTTTCACCATTTTCAA
>JBCDIB010000229.1:0-4348 GCA_038749385.1 Pseudomonadota bacterium
CCCGAATATTCGGCTTCGCGGGATGTTGGTATCTTTGCGTTGTTCCCGAGCCGCCGGTTCCTGCCAGCGAAAGTTCGCTTGTTCATCGACTTTTTGGCCGGGCTGTACACGCCAACGCCCTATTGGGAAGCCGGGGTCGAAAGCCCGCTGTCCGGCTCTCGCGCGACCAGAAGCCAAGTGCCAGCGGATGACGGTACGCAGATCCGGCTTTCAAGCGCTCCATCAGCCGAAAAGACAACCGGCAGTGGCTCGACTATTCCCAATGGCACAAATGGCTCGAGCAGCAATGGCCCCGGAAATGGGATGGGCAATGGCCACGACATGAATGAGCCAGCGGAATAGCCGGTCCACCGGCGCTGATCTTATCTAGTAAGCGTATTCGGTGAAGACGCGATCCACGTCGCCCTGCCAGACCGAATGGTATTTCTTCAACATGGCTTCAGCTGAGGTGATGCCGGACACCACCGTTTCTTCCAAAGGTGCCAGGAAAACTGTCTCGTCCAAACCGGTGGAATTGAGCTTGTTGCGGGCCTGAAGTCCGTCCCGGCAAATGTCCAAGGCAGTGCGTCCGATGGCACGCAGCTCAGTATCCCGGAATGGTGTCTTTAGAGCCTTGTCAGGGGCCGCCGCACGCATGGCTTGAACTTCTTCCAGTGTCCAGTCGCTCACCAACTCGGCCGTGCGGGATTGAGCGTCTTGGTCGTAAAGCAGGCCCACCCAAAACGCCGGAAGCGCGCATATGCGGCGCCACGGCCCGCCATCGGCACCGCGCATTTCCATGTAGCGCTTGATCCGTGCATCGGGGAACAAAGTGGTCAGATGGTCATCCCAATCGCCAAATGTCGCGCGGTGGGTGGTGTCACCAACCGTCTTTCCGTCCTGCAAATACTGGCGGAACGTCATATCCGTCATCTCGATATATTTACCGTCGCGTATGATGAAATACATCGGAACGTCCTGCGCCCACTCTGCATAGGCTTCAAAGCCGAAATCCGATGAAAACACGAAGGGCAGCAGCCCCGCCCGCCGATTGTCCACGTCGGACCATATGTGCGAGCGCCACGTCAAATGGCCGTTTGGCTTGCCCTCGGTGAAGGGGGAGTTGGCGAACATGGCCGATGCCAAGGGCTGCAGCTTGAGTGCAATCTGAAACTTCTCGCGCATGTCTACTTCATTCTCGAAATCGAGATTCACTTGAATGGTCGCCGTTCGGTACATCATATCGAGGCCCATGGAGCCGACCTTGGGCATGTATCGGGTCATGATACCGTAACGCGACTTGGGCATTTGGGGCGTTTCGGCAAGCGTCCACTTTGGGCTGGCACCGAGACCCAGAAAACCTATGCCCAGCGGCGTGGCACAGGTGCGCAATACGCTCAAATGGGCATTGGATTCGGTGCAGGTGTCGTGGATCGTGTCGAGCGGCGCGCCGGAAAGCTCGAACTGCCCGCCCGGCTCCAAAGAAATGGATGCGCCATTTTTCGGATCAACCAAAGCGATGACATTGCCTTCATCCAAATAAGGCTTCCAACCGAGCTTGTTTTGCAAAGCTTCCAGCAATGCGCCTATGCCATCTGGCCCCTCATAGGGCACAGGGCCGTGGCCGTTGAGGCGGAACCCGAACTTCTCATGCTCGGTGCCAATCAGCCAGTTTTCCCGGGGCTTGCAACCGGACTGCATCCAGCCTGCGAGTTGCTCGGGCTGGGTAATCTTATCCGATGTGGTGCCGATGTGCATGGCAATCTCCGATTGGCCCGTTTTGCGAACGTGGGCTTCGGTGCATTGGGGGCAAGTGACCTGATTTCGCAAGCCAAAATTGTTGATCTCTTGTTCAGCCCCGCCAATCACCCCACACCATTTGTACCGCTGCCAGGGCCGCAACGGCAGCCGTGTCCGCCCGCAAAATGCGCGGGCCTATGGCGATGGCTAGAGCGTTTGGCAAGGCCAGCAATGTCTGTCGCTCCGCATCAGAAAACCCACCCTCCGGTCCGATCAGCACGGAAACTGATCGGTCCCTGGGAATGGCCGACAGGGCCGTAGCAGGATCAGCGACGGGGGCGCGCTCGTCGCAAAATATTATCGTGCCAGCATCCGGTGTTGCGCCGATTACGAGCTGCGACAGCGTCACCAACGGAGCTACCGTCGGCACACGCAGCACACCGCATTGCTCACAGGCCTCTCGGATGTTGGCCACTAGCCGTTCGATGTTCACCCGCGAGATTTGCGTATGGTCGGTGCGAACCGGACAAAGCCGGGAGACGCCCATTTCCACTGCCTTTTGGACCATATAGTCCTGCCTCGCCTGTTTGAGTGGCGCAAAGAAATAGTTCAATTGCGGGCCATCAGCTGCAGGTTGGGGTCGGGTTTGTCGAGTGAGTGCCAGTGAAAGCTTGGCGCGCCGCGCCTCAGGTCTATCCGCCTGCACCTGGGCGAGCCACTCGCCATCGCGGCCGTTAAACACTAGCACCTCATCGCCGTGCCGGGCCCTCATAACGTTGCCGAGATAGTTCGACTGACCTTTATCGAGGTCCAACAGAACGTCTTGAGATAAGGATTGCTCGACGAGCAGGCGGGGCAGGTTAAAGGCGTAATCAGGCATGTCCCGCTATCGCACGCCTGTTTTGCGCCTACAATTGCGGAAATTGATCCACATCGGGACGATCTGGCCAAACATGGTTATCGAAACACAAATGCACAATTAACCGCACGCTTCGAAGCAGTACGATCCATTAAAATGCGCAATAACCTGGCAAGGTCTGGGTAAGGGCTGAAAGTGCATTAATGGGGCAACGCAGCGACACACCGCATCACGGCCTCGCTGCCCCGCATTTCAAAGATCGCCTCATCGTTCCGATAGGTGCAGCAATATCTTCGGGGAGCCTTTGGCTCCCCATTTTTTTGGGGCGGCGGTCACTTCGATCAGTCGCTTTTCAGATTAGTCGCTGGCCAAAACCCGGTCGCGGGGGAAGCCCACCACCACCCATGTGCCCTGTTCGGGCTCGGAATGAATGGCAAACTGCGCCCCATTCGCCTCCACCATGGCTTTTGTCAGAGGAAGGCCCAAACCTGTGCCACGGCGGCTGTTTTGGGCCGCTTCACCGCTTCTGGTGGTGGCCCCGGCAGTGAGCCCGTTGGATAGCTGGCGGTATGGTTTCAGGGCATGCTCCAACTCATCTCGCGTCATGCCGATACCGGTGTCGCGAATCCGCAGCTCTACATCACCCGTGCGCATGCGGGCGGTCGAAATGATCACCTGCCCCCCGGCATTTGTGAACTTGAGCGCATTGGACAATAGGTTAAGTGTCACCTGCCGCAGAGATTTTCTGTCCGCCAGCACACGGGGCACCGATGCAGATAAAGATGTGCGCATAATAACGCGCTCGGTGCTCGCCTCGGGTTGCATCAATGATACGCAGTTGGCGACGATCTCATTGAGGTCAACTTCCTCCGTGTCGAGGTCCAGACCGCCGCTTTCAATTTTGGAGATATCCAGCAGGTCGTTGACCAGATCGAGGACATGCGCACCGGACCGGTTTATATCGCGCAGATATTCGCCGTAGCGCGGGCTGCCCAACGGCCCGAATCGCTCCTCAGCCATGACTTCCGAAAAGCCTATAATGGCGTTCAGCGGCGTGCGTATCTCGTGGCTGATCTGGGCGAGGAACTGCGATTTTTTGTCGTCGGCTTCCTCGGCCTCCCGCCGAGCTTCAAGCAGCTCGCGCTCGACTTTCTTCCATTGGGTGATGTCGCGCAGCACAGCACAAAAGCCCCCTGCCACGCGGTCTCCAGTGCCCGCCAATCGCCCGATTGTGACAAATAACGGGATCAAGCCGCCGGACGCTTCAAATCCGGTCAATTCACGACCGTCATTTAGCACGGCTTCAACTCCGGTGCCCATCATGGACGCCATGTATGCGTCTGCATTGGTCTGGCTGTCGGGGGCGAATAGGGTCGCAAAATTTCGGCCTGCCATCGCTTCGCTATCGAACCCAAACAGTGCTTCGGCTGAGCTGTTGAGCGCGTGAATGCGACCTTCCGCATTCAGCACCACAACGCCATCTGTGGCGGTGGCCAGCACCTCGTGCAATTGCGGCACCGACAGCCCAAGCTTAAGCGTCGCCGACAGCTCGTCTTCAATTACAGGCTTGCTGGAGGCTGGCTCAAGCTCACCTGCCTCCTCTTCCGTCCCCGTCACCTCTTCAACAAGTGGGGACAGCGTTATGACAAGCGCCTTGTTTTGGTCGCCGATCGCATCGGAAGCGCCGTCATCACTCTCCCATCGGATCGAGCGCAAGCGGGCGCTGACGGGCTGCTTTGTGCCGTCCTGACGGGTGAGAAGCATGGTGTC
>JBCDIB010000230.1:0-4345 GCA_038749385.1 Pseudomonadota bacterium
ATCAGGTCCAGGATGGGCCGCAGCACGCGGTACAAGCGGGGCCGGTGGGCCGCTGCAATGCCGATTGGCACCCCAACCGCCAGACAGATGATGCAGGCCGAAACGACGAGCGTCAGCGTTTCCAGCGTTTCGTCCCAATAACCTTGGTTCACAATGAACAAGAGGCCGATTGCGAAGGCCACGCACAATTTCCACGAGCGGTGGATTGCGTAGGCGAGGGCGACGATGGCCGCGATCAGCACCAGCGCTGGCACCGCTTCCAGGACACCCAGAATCGCGTCGATCATGCCCTCCAGCACCAGAGCCAAGCCGTCGAAAAAGCCGCCAGCATTTTCCGTTAGCCAATCCACGATTGCAGCGGCCCATTTGCCAATGGGAATTTTATTGTCGGTGAGCCATTCCATGGCGCAGTCCTAACAGTTTGGGGTCAGCCTTTGGCCGCGGAGCGAAGGAGCGCGAAGCCCGACAGGGCGAAAAGCCCTGAGGCAGCGAGCTGAATTTGCCGTTTGAACCGAGAGTATAGGGACATCATCCCGGGTCGAGAAAATGCAAAGGCGACGCTGAGATTTATCAAAACAGCAGCAAGGCCGCAAACCAGCGTGGCAACAATCAGTTGAGCGGCACCGGCGTCTGTGGTCAGACCCATGGAGAGAGCAGCCATCCATGCGACCACTGCTTTCGGATTTAAGCAGTTGAATATGAACCCGCTTTTGAAGCTAAAGTGTTGCTTGGTTTGCCTCTCGGGCGCTTCGCTGGAAGCGCGCCACGCGCCCCATGCCAGCCAAAACAGATACGCGCCGCCCGCCACACGCAAGGCGATCCATGCGACTTCAGATGCGAGCAGAATTACACCTACGCCAGTGGCAGCAATAACGCCCCAAAGGGACAGGCCGCCAGCAAGGCCGAAGGCAAATTTAACCGCAGGGCCGCGGCCCTGCGACATGGCGCAGGTGGCCAATGCTAGGATCGCGGGTCCGGGGGATGCCGTTACAATCGCGAAAGCTGCAACAATCGCCGCCAGACCCGCGAAATCCATTACATTCCCAATTCTGCTTTGACGGCGGCCATTGCGTCGCCGCCATCGAAGGTGGTCACGCCATCAAGCCAACCGTCAAGAACGCCGGGATTGGCCGTGAGCCATGCTTTGGCGGCTTCAGTTGGTTCCGTACCATCATTCAGAATTGCGCCCATGATCTCGTTTTCCATTGGAAGTGAGAATTCAAGATTTGTGAGCAGTTTGCCGACATTTGCACACTCTTCAACATAGCCCGCACGGGTGTTTGTGAAGACGTTAGCACCGCCGAAATTTGGGCCGAAAAAGTCGTCACCGCCAGACAGATATTCCAGCTCGAAATTGGCGTTCATTGGGTGGGGCGCCCACCCCAGGAAGACGATGGCTTCATCCCGCTTGGTGGCGCGGGCCACCTGGGCGAGCATGCCGGCTTCAGATGACTCAGCCACTTCAAACTCGCCGAGGCCAAAAGCGTCTTTTTCGATCATGTCGAGGATGAGACGGTTGCCATCATTACCTGGTTCGATGCCATAGATTTTGCCGTCGAGCTGTTCCTGGAACTTGGCGATGTCTGCAAAGCTCTGGAGGCCTTGATCGTAAAGCGCCTTAGGCACGGCCAGCGTGTATTTTGCGCCTTCAAGATTGGCGCGCACGGTGTCCACGGTGCCGGCCTCACGATATGGGGCGATATCGGCCTCCATTGTGGGCATCCAATTGCCAAGGAACACGTCCACATCACCTGATTCAAGCGACTTGTAGGTCACTGGCACGCCGAGCACTTTGATGTCGGTCTCGTAGCCCAGAGCATCAAGCACCAGCGTGGTTGCCGCAGTTGTGGCCGTGATGTCCGTCCAACCAACATCGGAGAAGGTGACTTCCTTACACGCACCGTGACCAGCGGCCAGGGCGGGGGCGCCGAGTATTGTGGTGGCCAGTAGTGCACCAAGCGCAGAGGCGGCAAACGTTTTGGTGGTTTTGGTCATATTGGGGGCTCCTATTGTATCCGTCATGGGCTGCGCGCACTGAAACACGCCCGCTGTTCATCTGCAACGCGGCAGTAAGGGTCGGGTTCAAAAAGCTGTCGCTAGCGGAGGCGTGAGCCCGATGCAGCGTCAAACAGATAGGCTTCGCGGGAATTGAAGGCGACCGGCTGGTCCTTGCCAATGCGCACATCGCGACCTTCGCGGCTTTCTATCACCAGCGTGGCTTCGTCCTTGGTCTCTGCGTAAATGTACGATGCGCCGCCCAAATGCTCCACCACAGATGGTTTTACCGTCAGCTTTACATCGCCTGCGGGGTGAAAATGCTCCGGGCGGATGCCCAGCTTGAGGTCTTTACCCACGGCAGGCAGGTCGCCCGAAAGGGCCATATTGGCCTCAGCGCCGGGATAGTCCGGCAAGGTCAGTTTCACAGAGCCAGCGTCTGCAGCGGCAACCACAGCGTCAATGAAATTCATCGAAGGTGAGCCTATGAAACCGGCAACGAAGATGTTGTCCGGGTCGTCATACAGATGCAGCGGCGCGCCCACCTGCTCGATGTGACCACCACGCAAGACGACAATTTTGTCGGCCAGCGTCATGGCCTCCACCTGATCATGGGTGACGTAAATCATGGTTGCGTCGAGGTCATTGTGGAGTTTTGCAATTTCGACGCGCATGGCGACGCGCAGTTCCGCATCGAGGTTCGACAAAGGTTCATCGAACAGGAACACCTTCGGCTCCCGCACGATGGAACGTCCGATGGCCACGCGCTGGCGCTGGCCGCCGGACAATTGTTTGGGTGTGCGATCTAGCAGGGCCTCGAGTTCGAGAATTTTGGCGGCTTTGGCCACGCGAGCCTTGATCTCGTCTTCGGGCGCTTTGTTCATCTTCAAGCCGAAGCTCATGTTTTCGCGCACGGTCATATGTGGGTAGAGCGCGTAGGACTGGAACACCATGGCCACACCGCGGTCGGCGGCTTCGATGTGGGTGACGTCTCGGTCGCCGATCACCAGTTGGCCCGACGTCGCTTCTTCAAGGCCAGCAACCAACCGCAGAAGGGTGGACTTTCCGCATCCGGACGGCCCGACAAACACCACGAACTCACCTGAGTTGATCTCAAGGTCGACGGAGTGGATGACATCCACCGGTCCGAAAGATTTTTTGAGTTTGTTGAGCTTCACGTCGGCCATTTTTGGCGCTCCCTGCTTTGTCTTAGCGTCTTCTGAGTGGGTTTGGTGCGGCGTATTCAGGACCTTCTCGGTCCCATGCGCAGCGACAGATCTTTTGTGATGGCTTGCGCCGTTTTGGACACGAGGTCGCTCCAGCCGGCCAATCGGCCCATGGGGACACGATAGGAAGGCGCGGTGACAGAGATACCTCCAACGGTGTTACCGTCATGCGCCGACACTGCGGCGGCAACGCAGTGGATGCCTGGCTCGTGCTCTTCACGGTCAAACGAAATGCCGGAGCGGCGAATGTCATCTACTTCGCGCTCCAGGCTTTCTGCAGTAACGAAGGTGCTGGCGGTATGGGGGTGAAAGCTCATCCGAGCAATTCGCTCGCTGGCCTCCGCAGCGGGCAGGGCAGATAGAGCGGCCTTGCCCACACCCGTGCAATAGGAGGGCGATGCCTTGCCGATCTGGCTGTGCATGCGCACGGATTGGCGAGCATCGACTTTGTCCAGATAGACAACTTCAATATCCTGCAGGATGCCAAGGTGGACAGTTTCGCCTGTTGCCTGGTGCAATTGCTCGATGTGCGGCGCGGCGACATTGCGCAGATCATTGCCGTCCCATGCCTGGACCGCAAAGCGCAAAAGACGGATTCCAAGCCGGTAGGAATGGTCCGGGGCAACTTCTAGCAAACCCTCGTCTATGAGGTTGGTCAGTTGCCGGTGCAGGGTCCCGCGGGGTTGTGTGCTTACGGCGAGCAGGTCCTTGAAGCGAAGTGGCTGGTCGGTCGATGCAATGATATCGAGGACCGAAATAGCTTTGCCCAGGGTCCCGGTGCTGTTTGCTGTAGAACTGGCACTATAAACGCTACCGCCTTTGATATTGTCTGGATCCTGGCGATCCGCCGCATTGCTTTGCGCAGGATTGTGCGTTGGGTGTGCATTGTCGATCATCGCGGCAACGTCCTCCCTGTTGCGCTTGCGGCCTCCAGTGGTCCTCCCGGCGTCTTTGACCTCCATCAAACATCGCCACCACCTTGACTAGCTTGAGGCTAGATGGAATGTTCCACTTAGTCAAACGACGTTCCGTATAATGGAACTGCATAGATTGCAGGCCTTTATGCCCGTCGGCTGGCGTTGCAACCGCGGGTAGCCCGTGGAACGCTTATATCTAGCGGTGCC
>JBCDIB010000231.1:0-4335 GCA_038749385.1 Pseudomonadota bacterium
CAACGCAAACTCAACGGCTGCGACGCCGCGCGTTCCGCGCTTGAATTTCGCTAAACGACCCTTCCAGCCGCCAAGCCTTTTGGCCCCCGTCTGGTCGTTGGACATATGCTTATGTGTCATCGCTTTTTTCATGAGATCACTGGTTTGCACTGTTACGGCGAGGTGAGAATTTTTGGCTCGTTACGAGCCACCGTGAAGTGCAGGGCGATGGCGTTCTGGTCTTTCTCCATCATCGCGTCCTGCAGCAGTTTGGTCGAAAAGTCGTATTTCATGGACATGCGTATTCCGACCACCGGGCCGGTGCCGGACATGTCGAATGCAAAGTTTGTGGCCCGGCCGTTCGCGTCAAAAGTTGCGTCTGGAAATGTGACGTCGGCATATTTGGCGAAGCGCTTCACATCGAAATCAACCGTGGTGCAGTCGATGTATGGCTCGGACACCTGACAGACGAAATTGCGAAGCGCCTCTTCGGTGTTTCCAGCGCGTTCCAGCTGGCCAGTTTGCACAAACCGTGAGCTTTCATGCATCACGTGCTTGAGCCAATTTTGCTTGAAGAAGAAGACGCCCGTCTCCATCGAGAAGAACATCATCGTCATGAAAATCGGACCGACGATGGCAAACTCGATAGCCGTGACACCTTTATTGTCACGCCTGAAACGGCTCAAGAAAGAGCGTCGCTTGCCTTGGGCAGACTCGGTAATTGTTTGCTTCTCGATCACGTCAGTTATCGCTCGATTGGTTTCCGTGACCAAGCGATAGAGGATCGAAATTGAAATGGGATTGAAAAAGCTGGTGGTATTTGAAGCTTTGTTTAACGAAGTGGAAACATCGTCAACAGCCGACAACTGGTCCGGTATGCGGCCTATGCCGTGCGCCGCAGCGAACGTAGTGGATTTGTTTCCAACTGCAATGTCGAAGACGGCTCCAGTAGGTCTGCGCGCACCGGCTTTGCCTCTGCAAACAAGTGCCCCTGGGCCTGCTTTACGCCATATTCCAGAGCCGCGACCACTTCGCTCTCACGCTCCACATCCGTGGCGATGAGTGTTAGTCCATGGCGCCGGGCGTAATCAGCCAGATCCTGCGGATGAATGTCGAGCCCCGCAATCTCGTCCTCTGCTGTAAGAATTTCAACGGGCATCTTAACCGACCGGAAGCCGCGCTGCGAAAGATCTCGGGGTTGCATGTCTCGCCGCACGGCAAAGTCCAGGGTCAGCTCAAAGCCAAGGGATGCGATGGCAGCCAGACTTTCATGTTCCAACGGGCCGAACTGAGCGTAGTCGTCCTGCCGCACTTCCAGCACGATCGTTTCCGCCAAGGCGCGGTTGGCTTCCAACAGGTTGAAAAATTGCGAGAAGCGTTTGCCATCCACCAGCATGTCGGGGGACAAGTTCATGGATATGGGGGTTGAGGAGCGGCGCTCAGCCAGACGACCCGCCACCGCGATAACCCGGATCAGCATGCGCAAGTCCAATTCCGACATGACACCTATGGAGCGGGCGACCGGCAGTGCTTCCGCCGCAGTGATGAGGGTTCCGTCCACATCCTTGAAGCGCACCAGCGCTTCATATGAGCTGGCCCGCCTGGCGGGCAATGTCATGACGGCCTGCAAATGCACATCTATGCGGTTGTCCTGCAGGCAGGCTTCCAGCACCTGCGCCACGTGACGGTCGCCCAACTGGGAAATTTGATCGCGCCGTTTGCGGTATTCGTCGGCGCGGGACACCAAGCGCTTGGGCTCTTCTCCGGGTTTGGGCGATGCGGGCAGATCATCAATGACGGTGGCTTGATCTTCTTCATTAGCGGACGAGCGCTCACTGCGCTGATTGTCGGAAACGGCCGCGTTCCGCGCATCCTGGGCTGCCGCCTCCAGCGCTTGCCGGGCTTTTTGCCGCTGGGTCTGGGATTGGACAAAGGCTGCCTCCAGCCTCGCAGTGCGCTCCGCCAGCTTGCGTGTGATGCCAATGAGCGCCTGAATGTCAGTCTTAAGCGATGCGTCGCCATCGTTCATCATGTTACGCAAACCCTCGTCGAGGGCATCGCTGTGCGAGATCAGCTTTTCCAACTCTGTGGACGTGCGCACGATGCGTCTGTCAGCGCTGGCAATATCGTCTTCCAGCTCGCCGAGGCGACGGTTGAGCGTCAGGAACACTTGTAGACATACCAGCACAGCCAATGCGCCAATGGCCACGATGATGCTCTCACGTACCGATAGGCCCACCGCAAAATAACCGATAACCGCGGCAGAACAGGCGATGGCCACAAGGCATGTGAATATGACAGCTGTGACGATCTGTTTAAGCATCGGAAGCCCCTTGCCCCGGTCTCTATACCCGCCGTTTCCATTGCGAATCAGCGAAGTTCAACACCCGTGAGATAGCACGTGCGGAGCGCAATGCGGATGCAAGGCGAGAGCCGGCAGGCCTAAAACGCGTGGACAAATGAAAACATCTGCAAAGGCTGTGTTCGCGGACGCCTTTATTGACGCTGGCTGCGGCTGGCTTTAGCGCTCTGCCAACCTATCTCACGAACCGTCAAGCCTCCACGGCTTCCCAGCGCATCCAGGGGCATCTCAATGTCTGATACGGCAAACAATCCAGCAGCTCTTGAGCATCTTTCCCAGGTGCTGGATGGGTATGATGCTGTGCTGTGTGATGTTTGGGGCGTGCTGCACAATGGCCGCTTGGCTTATCCGGGAGCGATTACAGCGCTGACCGCCGCCCGGCGGGCCGGCAAATGTGTGGTGATGGTGACCAATGCGCCGCGCCCTTGGCCGCAAGTGAGGGAATATATGCGCCGGCTGAACGTGCCGGACGAGATTTGCGATGCCATTATCACGTCGGGGGATGTAACCCGTGCGCTGATTGAGCAGTCGGGAACAGTTGCCCATCTAGGCCCTGACAAAGACGATAGCCTCTACGAGGGCTTAACGGCAAAACGAACCGAAGATTTGAGCCAAGCCAATGCAGTCGTTGTGACCGGGCTGATGGACGACATCAACGAGAAACCGGAAGACTATCATGGTGTCATGCGTGAATGGTTGAGCCACGATCTACCGATGGTCTGCGCCAATCCAGACATTGTGGTGGAAGTTGGCGGACGCCTCGCATGGTGCGCCGGTGCGCTGGCGCGGGAATATGCCGGTTTGGGCGGTAAGGTTTCGATGGCTGGCAAGCCTTATGCGCCGATCTACGACCAAGCGATGGAGATGGCCGAGGGCGTGCTGGGCAGGCCGGTGCCCCGTGACCGAGCTATTGCAATAGGCGATGGCCAACCAACTGATGTGACCGGCGCCAACAATGCGGGGTTGGATCTGCTGTTCATTTCCAACGGTATCCATGTGGCTGAATATGGCGAGCGGGATGCGCCCGATCTTGAACGCATCGCGGCCTTTCTCGGAGCGCACGATAATCACGCTCGCTACACCATGCCCGCGCTGGCCTGACCATGGAGATGGACTTTCAACGCTTCATCGACCCCGCCCAAGTCCCCGACAACTGGGGGCAACCGGTTGTGGCGATTGGCAACTTTGACGGCGTGCACCGTGGCCACCAGATTGTGTTGGAAACTGCAAAAGACATTGCCGCGCGCCGGGGGGTGGCGGCCATCGCCTTGACGTTCGAGCCCCATCCACGCAGCTTTTTCAAACCTGAAGAGCCGGTTTATCGGCTTACGCCTGCCCCGGTGCGCGCCCGCGTGCTGAAAGCGCTCGAGTTAGACGGCGTGGTGGAAATGAGCTTTGACGCTGCCTTTGCGGGCCGCAGTGCCGCATCGTTCGTGGAGGACACGCTGCTGGGCACCTTGCGCGCCAGTGACGTGGTAACGGGGTACGATTTCCACTTCGGCAAGGGCCGCGAGGGCAGTCCTGAATTTCTGATAGCCCAGGGCCGAGAACACAGCTTCGGCGTGACTGTCGTATCCGCCCAACGCAACGAGGCCGATGATGTCGTGTCTTCGTCGCGGGTTCGGGACGCTCTGGCTAATGCTGATTTGGCCCAAGCCACAGGTTTACTGGGTTATCGCCCGATTATTGGGGCCGAAATCGTGCCCGGCGCTCAGTTGGGCCGTACTCTGGGCTACCCCACTGCCAACATGGCCCTGCCAGAGGGCCCCGATGGCAAAGGTTTGGCCCATGGTATTTATGCGGTGCGGTTCCGCCGGGCGGATGGCAGTCTGCACGATGGCGTGGCCAGCTATGGCAGGCGGCCCACCGTCAATTCAGGTGCGCCACTGCTGGAGACATTCGTGTTTGATTTCAGCGGCGATCTATATGGCGAAATCTGCGGCGTCACGCTGTTTGCCTATTTGCGTGGTGAGGAGAAGTTTGACGGTGTGGAC
>JBCDIB010000232.1:0-4329 GCA_038749385.1 Pseudomonadota bacterium
AAATGCCGTGCCCGCTCCAGTCGCAATTCCAGATAATAACGGGCAGGCGACCGGCCCATTTCCCTACGGAAGAGGCGTTCCACCTGGCGGCGCGATAGGCCAATTTGGTTGGCGATCTCAAGAAGAGAATAGGGCTCGGAGAGATTGCTCTCCATGATCTCGATCACCTGCAAAATGCGGGGATTTTGTACTCCGAGGCGTGCCCGGAGGGGCAGGCGTTGCCGGTCGCGGCTGTTGCGGACCCGGTCGGTCAAGGCCTGTTCGCACACTGCGTTGACGAATTGCTCGTCTTGATCCTCGCCAATGATGTTCATCATCATATCCAGCGGCGCGGTGCCACCGGCGCAGGTGTAAATGTTGCGGTCTATTTCAAACAGATCTGCATAGACCTCGGCTTTTGGAAAGCGCTCGGAAAAGCCTGCGAGATTTTCCCAGTGAATTGCGCACCGCTTACCGTCCAACAGGCCTGCAGCGGCCAAAATGTAACTGGCGGTGCAAAGCCCACCAACCTTAACGCCAGAGCGAGATACATCGCGCAAAAAACCCAGCAGAGATTTGTCTGCGGCGTAGTGAGCGACGTTGACTCCGGAACAAACGAAAATGAACTCAGGCCTGTCAAAGCTCTTCGATAGCCGGCGTAGATCTTCAAGGCTGCCATCTGTGCCGATGGAAATGCCCCCGGAAGAGGCCACGGGGCCGCCCTGGTGGGAATAAACTTTGTAGTCGTAAACCCGCTTGCCCAGCAGCCGGTTGGCGATACGCAGCGGGTCAAGGCCGGTGGAAAATGAGATCAGCGAGAATTCATCCACCAATAAGAACGCGACGCGACGGGCATCATGTACCTCAAGCTGATCGTTCAGCTCCCGCACAGATTTTGTGAAATCCGTGCCGGTCTGTGGATAGGGGACGCGCGCCTGCGCTTGCTCGATGGCCATGCGTTTTTCAGCATCTGTTGTTTTGTCCACGGCGAACTCTCCCAAGCGCTGCGGGCCCCGATCTGTAAATCTGCAGTCGCGGCAAGTGGCGTAGATAGACACGGTTTTGATTTGGGAGAAAGCAAAAAAATGGGCCGCAGACTTGTTTGCCTGCGGCCGGTAAAGCCGACTTAGCTTTGGTTGAAGAACACCTTTGGAGCCAGAGAGGCTACGTATGCTGGTCCCTCGCTAGCGGTGTGGCTGGGGGTGCAGTGCGCGCGCCAGCCAATATCCTTTTGAACATCATTTGGAAGGGCCCGCACGATGCGTGCGGTGCGGCGGCATGCCTGCACGTGTTCAAAAGCGAGCGTTTTCTCATGCAACCAACCTGTAAGTTTCGCCAGGAGGCCTGGCTGCGGCTTTGCGGGGGCAAGCGCTTGGTTGATGAGGGCTGCCTTGAATGCTGGGTGGTGAAGAATCGGTGCAGTCATTGTCTTTTCCTTCAGGTCCGATGTCGCTCCATAATGTTGCGGCTTGTGTTTGCGGCGTTGTTGCCGTGGCTTGACGATGCGGAAATATTAGCGTTCAATCAAACGCAAAGATGTGATCGTTCTATCAGAAAAACTGAAAGATGGAGTCTGACCGTGCCGCAGCTGACCAACGAAACAATCGCCAACGCTCCGAACACTCCCAAGCCACCCCGCGCCCCAAACCCTTCCAATGAGGTGCTTGAGTTGGATGTGCTTCGCAGCTTCGTCGCGATTGTGGAAACTGGCAATTTTTCCCGGGCCGCTGAAATCGTGCATCGCACGCCATCCGCCGTTTCCATGCAAATGAAGAAACTTGAGGACCAATTGGGTGCCCGACTGCTGGCGCGGGACTCGCGTTCGGTGGCGCTTACCCATGCAGGCGAGAAACTACTTCCCTACGCCCGGCGCATGCTGGAGCTGAACCGCGAGGCCCTTTCGCGCTTCATGGAAGACAATCTAGCCGGTCAGGTGCGTGTGGGCGCGCCGGACAATTTGGGGGATGATGTATTGCCAGATGTGTTGCGCCGGTTGCGTGAGAGCCATCCGGGGGTGCGCGTGGATGTTTCAATAGATTTTTCGGTCAACCTGCTGCGCGATATCCAGCTTAAGAAATACGATTTAATTCTCTTTACCTGTGATCCCGACATGTCCCGCATGCCCATCACAGGCGAGACCATCTTCACTGAACCATTGGTGTGGGCAGGGCTTCAGGGGGGCACGGCCATCGCTCGCAAGCCGCTGCCCGTGGCTATGCTTGAAGAAACCTGCGCCTATTCGCGCATGGCACGCAACGCGCTGGTGGAGGCCGGCATCGAATATACTGTCGCTTACCAGACCCAATATGTGGGGGCACAAAAGGCCGCCATTCGCGCCGATATGACCGTCTCAGCCGTTGGTTTGAGCCAGGTCGAGGCGGACATGACCATATTGGGTGAAGATGATGGCATGCCCGAGATCGGTGAATGCTCCATGGGCATGGTCGTGGCGGATTCAGCCAATGCCACGTCTCTGGCTGTGGCGGACTATTTCCGCACCGCGTTCGGCCAGCTGGAACGCAATGGCACGGTCAGTTTGGCACGGGTCGCCTAGCTTCCGGCTCATGCGCTCCGTCGCCTGCCGCCTCGGCGGGCGCGTGGTGCGCCCTCCATTGGCGCGGGCGATGTCGGCACTGGCAGAGTGACAATTTCGGCCAGCTTGGGAAACGCCTCGACTTTGTTGGGCAGAGCCATGGCGTTGACGAAATGCTCCTGGAATTTGGCTTCCGTCGCCGTCTCGATCTTCTCGATATTGCGCACAGTGCGTTCAATGGCCCGGCGGTGATCGCGGTTCAGCAGGGCCATGCGCGCGCCCGTGCCCGCCGCATTGCCCACAGCTCGTACTTTGTCCACCGCGCAGTCCGGGACAAGACCCAGCACCAGCGCATATTTGGGTTCGATGAATGAGCCGAAAGCACCTGCCAAGCGGACTTGGTCGATGGTTCCTTCGCCCAAGCGGTCCATCAATAGACGCACACCCGCATATAATGCGGCTTTGGCCAATTGGATGGCGCGTACATCGTTTTGGGTGACGGTGATGGCGGGTTGCCCCTCGGCGGCCTCACGCACCACATAAGAAAATGTGCGTCCGTCCGGCACGATGCGCGGGCTCTTGGCTGCCAGCGAACCGTCTATCACGCCATCGGTGGTGATGATGCCCGCCAGAAACATCTCGGCTATAACTTCGATGATGCCCGAGCCGCACAGGCCCGTAACGCCATATTGCTCTGCCGCTTCTGTAAAGCCCTCTTCGTCAGACCATTGCTCAACACCGATGACGCGGAAACGCGGTTCCAGCGTGGCAGGGTCGATGCGCAGGCGTTCGATGGCACCGGGCGCAGCGCGCTGACCGGCGGATATCTCGGCACCTTCAAAGGCAGGTCCGGTTGGGGAGGAGCAGGCAAGCAGCCGGTCCTTGTTGCCCAGCACGATCTCCGCATTGGTGCCGACGTCCACCAGCAAAGTTATGTCATTTTCCCGTTCGGGCGCTTCGGCCAGGGTTGCTGCGGCGGCGTCCGCGCCCACATGGCCGGCTATACATGGCAGCACATAGGCCCGCGCGCCGGTGTGGATGGGCAGGCCGAGGCCATTTGCCCTCACCGACACTGCGCCGGACACCGCCAACGCAAATGGCGCGCCTCCAAGCTCGACCGGGTCGATGCCAAGAAACAGATGATGCATCACCGGGTTGCCGACGAACACGGCGTCGATAATGTCCGTGGGCTCAATATCCGCTTGCGCACTGACTTCTCGGATCATATCGCCCAGCGAGGCGCGCACGGCCTCGGTCATTTTAGTCGGCCCGTCAGGGTTCATCATGCCGTAGCTTACCCGGCTCATCAGATCTTCGCCGAAGCGGATCTGCGGGTTCGGTGTGCCGGACGAGGCGATGATGTTGCCAGACAGAAGCGACACCAGATGCATAGCGATGGTGGTCGAGCCGATGTCCACGGCGATGCCATAGGCCTCGTTCTTGAGGCCGGGCCAAAGGCCGATCAGCTTTGGCCGGTCGCTCTCATGGTCGCGGTGAATGGCGGCCGTGACGGCCCATTCGCCCTTGCGCAGGATTGTCTGGGCGGTGGCATAGAGGCGGAAATCCACTTCCGCATTCTCGATGCCCCATTCTTGCTCCAGCGCCACAAGCAAACGATCCACATCGCCCAGCGGCTTGTCCATGTCGGGCTCTTCCACCTCGACATAGCAAAGCGTCACCGCCGGGTTGCGCTCGATAATGCGGGTGTCGCCCGCTTTGCGGATCACTTGCGCGGCCACGGCGGACCCGGCGGGAATATCGATCACCACATCGCCCTGCACCGTGGCGGAGCAGGAGAGCGGGCCGCCGCCTCTCCT
>JBCDIB010000233.1:0-4300 GCA_038749385.1 Pseudomonadota bacterium
CCACTTACTATGTATAATTTAGGCGATTACGCTTTCTTGTAAAGAGCCGGTTGGGCGTCTCAAATTATATACTTATAAATGCTACAGGTTATCTTCTGAAGCTGGGTTGGGACCTCTCAAGCCAACGGGTCCGGCCATGGAACATATCCCTCCTCGGCGGCGCAGATGAGCATGGCTTCCATGCTTTTGGTTGGGTCTTTAGGGTAGGTGTCGCCGGTGGGTTGGATCTGTTCCATCAGATCCACGCGGAAGAAGCGGAAGTCCTCGCGGGTTTCGCACCAGGCGGCGAGGGTCCATTTGGTGCCCCAGAACCATAGGGTGAGGGGGTGGACCACGCGCTCTGAGGTGGCTCCGCCGATGGATTTGTATGTGATGTGCAGCTTCTGGCGCTCGGTGATGGCGTGGTTCAGTTCGTCGATGTGGCGACGCACTCGCTGTGTCAATTGTCGGGTGGGGGCACTGATGGTGCGGCGGGTTTGCTCGACGATGGCTTCGTCGGGCACCGCCGCGCGTATCTTGCACAGGGCGTCCCGGGCGCCTTTGGCCATGTCGGTGCCGCCCCAGGTTTCCACCATGCGGGCCCCGGCCACCAGGGCGACGATTTCCTGGGTGGTGAACATGAGCGGGGGCAGGTCGAAGCCATCGCGCATGATGTAGCCAATGCCTGCCTCGCCATCTATCGGCACGCCGGAGGCCTGAAGGTCGGCCACGTCGCGGTAGATCGTGCGTTCTGACACCTCCATCTCACCGGCGAGCCTGGCGGCCGTCCACAGACGGCCACCACGCATAAGTTGCACCAGACGGAAGAGGCGGTCAGCGCGTCGCATGACTTTTCCTTTTAGGCCGCTTCAAAAAACCCAATGCAATTGCCGTCCAGATCGCGCGCATAAAAGAAGCGGCCGACGGGCACGGGAATTGGGTCGCTCTCCACTTTGCCGCCAGCATCCACCACACGGTCCATGGTGGCTTCCAGTGCCGCTGGGGCCAGAATGTGGATGACGTTGCCATCGTGGGACGGGGTGCCGGGGTACAGGTGCGCGCTGGTTTGGGGATCGTTCATATCGCTCAGGGGCACCATGTGGTTCGCGCCGCCGACGATGATTTGCAGCTCGCGCTCCAGCACGGCCCCATAGAATGTCTTGGCTTTCTCCAGATCCGTGACGGCAATCTCAGCCCAAACCACGGTCGGCATTGTTTGTTGTTCGCTCATTTTGTCATCCTCTCTCAGGCCCGATGCCCGGGCAAGACGGTAGATGACAGACCCCTACTGACAGCATTGTGTCAGTATGCTTGTCAGGTGCGGCAGAAAGTTCAGTCTGCCTTTTTGGACAAGCCTTTGCGGGCGACGATGTAGGGGCGGAAGTCGCGGCCCTTTTCCGCAGAACCGTGATACTCCTCCGCCTCTATCTCAAAACCAGCTCGTTTTATGGCCTCGTGCAACTCAGCAGGTTTAAAGATGACCACGCATGGCGCTTTGCCAATGAACCGCATAGTCGGGATGACAAGCTGGGTGAGAATTGGGTTCATCCGGCCCAGACAGGGGGTCTTGGCAATTAACAGACCACCCGGCTTAAGGCTGGCATGGATGGCCGCGAGCGTTTCGCCAAGATCTGACACCAGGTGCAGTATATTGTGGGCCATGACCACGTCCTGACTGGACGCGGGCACAGGTCTGTCGCTCGCGGAAGCCACTTCAAACCTGACATTTGGCTGATGATCGGTTGCAAGTTTGTCCCGCGCGATGGCGACCATTCTGGGCGAGATGTCTGTACCCACCAGCTGGTCCACTTGGGGCGCGTGATAAAGGGCAGTGGTGCCGGTGCCGCAACCAATTTCCAGCACATGGTCGGTGGGCTTGAGCCATTCCCGCGTGCGCGCCAGCGATCGCTGATAGCCCGCTTCATCGGCAATGACATCTCTGGCATATTTGTCGGCCGCCTTGTCCCAGAAGCGTGCATCTTTTGACTTGGTCATGGCCTGTCCTGCTGTTTGGAAAAGACCTTACTCATGCGAAAATAAGATGCATATGGCGGAAATTCGCAGGCTATATATGCGTATTATATGAGTACATTCGACTGGAATCAGATGCGGGCCTTCCTCGTGACGGCGGATACTGGCTCGTTTTCCGCAGCTGCCCGCAGCCTCGGCCTGACGCAACCTTCCGTCAGTCGTCAGGTGGCGGCTCTTGAGGCGGCGATGGGCGTCATCCTGTTTCAGAGGATTGGCAAAACTCTTGTGATGACTGAAACCGGCAGGGCCCTGGTGGATGATGCGCGCGCCATGGGGGCTTGTGCCGAGCGCCTGTCACTAATCTCGAGCGGGCGGTCTGAGGCAATTGATGGCTTGGTGAGTATTTCGGCAAGCGAAGGGGTGGCGGTGCAGATATTACCAGCCATTCTAGCTGCTCTGCGGGACCGCGCGCCCGAGCTCAGAATTGAGCTCATTTGTTCAAGCGCTCTGAGCGATCTTCGCCGCGGTGAAGCGGATATTGCTGTGCGCCACGTCAGGCCCTATGAGGCCAATCTGGTCGCAAAGCTCGTTCGAAATGCCACTGCCGCATTCTACGCCTCCGAACAATGGGTGGCTCGAAACCCAAAGCTCGCGAGCGGTGCTTGCGAGGAATTGCCCCTGATTGGTTTTGACCGCACCGATCAATTGCAGGATCGTCTCAAGCAGGAGGGCGTTGACACCGCGCGCCTCAGTCGGCCGGTCCTCACGCAAGATGGAAACGCAAATTGGGCCCTGGCCAAAGCGGGGTTAGGCATCGGCATTGCGATGACGGATGTGGGAGACAGGGAGCCGGGCATGGTGCGGGTGCGCCCCGACCTGCCCATCATCGAGTTTCCCATATGGTTGGTGGCCCACAGCGAATTGCACAACAGCCGGCGCATTCGATTTGTGTTCGATGCGCTGGCTGCCGGCCTCGCTGGTAATGCCTCTGGCTAGGCGCTGTTGCGGTTGGTCACCACCGCTGGAGCCAGCTTGGACAGGTTCTCGATATGGCCCCGAAAGCTCCGCTTCACGCGACGGGCACGGTTCTTCTGATCGAGTGCTGCCATATACATTTGGCCCGCTGCCGTCAGCGCTTTCATGGAGCTGTATTGCTGGTGGAGTTCGCCACCAAAGCGCTCTTTATAGCTCTCAATACCGGCGCCAAAATCGTAATGCTTGAAGCCGCGTTCCTTGGCCCAGTTGATCTCGTAGCAAAGGCTTACATTGCCTGGACTATGCTTCATCCACGGCCCTGGTGCTGCTGCAAACAGCTGACCGACCAGCATATCCCCCAGGGCGTTGGAGAAGGTTGATGCGATCCACTCGCCCTCAGCACGGAAGCCAAGAACCAGCGCCCTGTCTGATGGTGCGTAATCCTTTGCCAAATCCCGGAAAAAGGACTGCACTTCAATGTTTGCAAAATTGTCCTTCAAGCCCATCGCATCGAATTTTGTTCTGCGTTGGATGACCATTGAGTCGAAGACGGCATCGATTTCTTCGGCGTCTTTGACGTCGATTAGCTCAATGCCAAACTGAGTTTGCAGCTTGCTGGCATTTTTGCGGCACTGTTTGTAGATGGAATTGTTTGCGCGCACCGCTGCCAGATTTTCATCGTCCAATGCCAATCGAAACGATGGGTTCTTCGCCTCTCCCTCACCTGCCAAGTCGTGCAGCGGATTGGCCACACCATTCCACTCGCCGGGCATGGCCCGGATGGCCAGCACATCAAAATCAACCAATGCCGCGAGTATGCAAGCTTTTGCCGAGCTGCCAGCCTCCGACCAGGAGAAAATGGTGGGATCAAAAATCGGCAGCTGATGGTCCGCCACCCAATAGTCGAGGAAGTCTAACCGCTTCACACCGAAATGCCGCTTCTTTGCTAGGGGCAAAATGAGCGCAGGACGGTTGGTATCGCGGGTGCACAGCAGCAAGAATAGCGGCTTGGCTTCCGCAAGTTCAGGCAACCATTTGGCCATTGCGCCAATGTAGGCACGGGTTTGAAACCCTGTTTGAACTGAGCTTTTCTCCAAGGCGTCCCACGCGGTTTGAAGCGCCGGATCCTCGAGATCATTATAGATTGTCGCACGAAACATCTGGCTGGCACTCAGGCTCGTTTGCGGGGGCGCGCCAGGCGATCGCCCAGACCGGTGTGGCGCAGCCCGTAGCTGGCTGCGGCCTTTGTCCAATAGTTTGCACCCGTGGTGGCTCTGCTCCGGCGACGATAGCCGAACAGATGGCTCATCATACCGTTGGTGTAATTCACCGCATAATGGCGGCGCGTTTCGCGGGTTGAATATTCGATTGTTGC
>JBCDIB010000234.1:0-4294 GCA_038749385.1 Pseudomonadota bacterium
CCGACAAACTGTCATCTATCGGCTCGCTCCCTGCGCTGGCCGCGTTCATGTCGCCGTCAAATTTCACGTAACCGCCCAGCGGCACAAGGCAAACTTTCCACCGTGTGCCATGGCGGTCGTTCCAGCCGAAAAGCTCGCGGCCAAAACCGATCGAGAACGCCTTCACGCCCACACCGCACCACCGGCCCGCCAGATAATGTCCCATCTCGTGAATGAATACGACAATGGATAGGACAGCGATAAAGGCGGGCAGCATGTAGATGATTGAGGCTGGCATCAGCTTGGCTCTCCGGTGGGGCTGGCATCAAGTTCAAGGTCCGAAACGGCGGCACAGAAAAGGCCGGCGCGTCCTTCATATCCCGGCGTTTCGTCCAGACAGATGGAATTTACGGTCTGGGAGGCAAATGCGATCACCACAGCAAACATCAAGCCGTCAATGCGATCCAGCACGCCGCCATGTCCCGGAATCAAACGGCCCGAATCCTTGACGCCGGATCTGCGCTTCACGGCACTTTCCATCAGATCGCCAAGCTGAGTGCCAACGCTCATGGCGGCCACAACGCCGAGAATGAAGCCGATTTGGTGTTGGCCGCCCAACCACAATGCAAGCGCCCCTCCAACCAACATGGCTCCAAACAGACCACCAATCGCGCCTGACCACGTCTTGCCCGGTGAAATGGCAGGAGCCAGCTTTGGACCTCGAAATTTACGTCCCACAAAATAGGCGGCTGTGTCGGTGGTCCAAACCACTATGAAAACGAAAAACAGTGTCAAAAGGCCGGAAACAGGCGTTTCTCGAATGGCCCAGATCGCCACAAATGGCAGCGTGATGTAAGGAATACCCGCCAGATGCCACGCAATATTGCGCTTGCGGCGGCCCACGGGCGAACGCCAGCTAATTAACGCAATTGACAGTACCGACCAAAGAGCGCCCGCAACCAAATACGCGACAATGGGCGCGGCTTGAGCCACCAGAAGGGACAAAACCAATGCAGTGGGTAAGGACAGCAGAAGTCGGACAGCCAAATTTGCTGGCCCGGCGGTCAGCCGTTTCAGCGTCATGCTGTTCCATTCCCAAAATGTGATGACCGCCGCCACGCACAAAAACTGGAGAAACAGCCAACCGCCGATCAGCGTTTCAACGGCGACAAGGCAAATCAGAACGATTGCCGATATGATACGGGTGACGAGTTCCTTTGACGGACGCCTCGACCCTGACGGCTTAGCAGACCTGGCGTCCCCGCCTGTTCCGCTCATCCCACGGCCTCGGTTCTTTCTTCTACCGCGCCATAACGTCGGTCCCTGCCCTGAAACTCGACCATGGCGCGCAGCAGCGCGTCGCGGTCAAAATCAGGCCAAGCGCAATCGGCGAAAACGAATTCCGAATATGCAGCCTGCCATAGCAAAAAGTTCGACAAGCGCTGTTCGCCAGATGTGCGGATTATGAGATCTGGGTCAGGCACGCTAGACGTATCCAGTGCCGCGCTGACCAATTCCTGATTGATATCAGCGCTTCCCAGCGATCCGTCCGCCACACGGTCGGCGATGCGCTTTACCGCGCGTACCATTTCGTCGCGTGCCCCGTAGTTGAAGGCAACGATCAAATCCATTGCGGTGTTGGCGCGAGTGAGACTCTCGGCCTCTTCCAGCAAAGGCTTGATGTCGGAGGGCAGCGTCTCGCGGCAGCCGATGATGCGTACTCGCACACCTTCCCGATGAAGCTCCGCCAAATCCCGGCGGATGAACATTTTCAACAAGCCCAAAAGGTCACGCACTTCAGCGGGCGGGCGGTTCCAGTTTTCCGATGAAAACGCGTAAACTGTAAGCCAACGCACGCCCAACTCGCCCGCATCACGCACCACATTGCGCAGCGCTTCAACACCCTTACGGTGGCCCCGGGTCCGCGGCAAACCACGGGCCTGAGCCCACCGGCCGTTACCATCCATGATGATGGCAACATGGGCGGGAACAGGACGACCGGGAATGAGGCTGGCGGGCGGGACGTACTCCATATCGGATGAGCCGGCCCCTAGACCTGCATGATCTCCGTTTCCTTGGTGGCCAAGGTTGCATCGATTTCTTTGATTGTGGCGTCGGTCATTTTCTGGACGTTCTCGCTTTGGCCGTGGGCATCGTCTTTGGAGATTTCGCCATCCTTTTCGGCCTTTTTCAGTTGGTCCATTCCGTCGCGCCGCACGTGGCGGGCAGCAACCCGCGCCTTCTCGGTGTATTCATTGGCGATCTTCACGACTTCTTTGCGGCGATCTTCTGTCATCTCGGGCATGGGAATGCGCAAAAGCTGACCGTCGATCACGGGATTCAAACCAAGGTTGGAATCGCGAATAGCCTTATCAACGGCGCGAACAAGGCCTGTATCCCAAACCTGAATTTGAACGGTACGCGCGTCCGGCACCGACACGTTGGCAACTTGGTTCATAGGCATTTTGGAGCCGTATGCGTCCACCATAAGCGGCTCCACGATGTTTGCGGACGCACGTCCAGTGCGCAGACCACTCAAATCGTTGCGAAGGGCGTTCACAGTGCCATCCATACGGCGTTGAAGGTCTTTGAGGTCTAGCATGTCTTCATCCTGTAACCCTGCCGGGCTGGTCGTTCATTGTTGAATGGTGGCGCAGGCTGCACCTTTACGTGCTTGCGCCGCTATATGTGTCGCTAGCCATTGCTTACGAGGGTGAAACGTCCGCCGCCGGCAAGTATATCGGCGAACTGCCCCTTCTCATAAATTGAGAACACGATAATCGGAATGTCATTCTCCTGCGTTAACGCGACGGCCGCAGTGTCCATGACTTTCAGGCCGCGGGCCAACACGTCACCATGGTTGATGTGATCAAAACGTTTGGCTTCCGGGTTTTTTTCCGGGTCGGCATCGTAAATTCCATCCACTTGGGTGGCTTTCATCAACACGTCTGCGCGAATTTCAGCGGCCCGTAGAGCCGCCGCCGTGTCTGTTGTGAAAAATGGGTTGCCGGTCCCACCGGCGAACACCACAACCCGCCCGGTATCCAAATGCTCAAGGGCGCGGCGTTGACTGTAGCTTTCGGCAATTTCTGGCGTCTCAATTGCGCTCATCACCACCGCTTTAAGACCGGCCGCTTCAAGCCCCATGCGCAACGCGATTGCGTTCATCACGGTGCCAAGCATACCCATATGGTCGGCGCTGACCCTGTCCGCACCACCTGCGGCAAGCGACACACCGCGAAAGATATTGCCACCGCCCACGACCAATCCGACGGATATGCCTCTGGCAACCGCCATTTTGATGTCGCTGGCGACCTGCGAAATCATGTCGGGATCAATGCCAAACGCCTGATCCCCCATAAGCGCCTCGCCGGACACCTTTAGCAAAACGCGCCTATATTTCAGGTCGGTGGAGGTATCGGTCTCGGGCATGAATCAGGCTTCCGCATATATCTCATCGCCAGATACACGAAGGGCGCCGAACTGTCATCCGGCGCCCTGCACTAGTTTTGCTCTTCCAGAGAAGACAAGTTTACAACTTCCCGCCTTAGCCTTGAACGGCTGCAGCGACTTCGGCAGCGAAGTCTGTCTCTTCCTTCTCGATGCCTTCACCCAGCTGCATGCGCTCAAAGCGGGTCAGCTTGATCTCGGCACCAGCTTCCTTGCTGGCATTGGCAAGGGCCTGCTCGACCGTATTGTCAGGATCGGTAACCAGCGCCTGCTGCAGAAGAACGTTTTCCTGCAGGAACTTACGCACTCGACCAACCATCATCTTCTCAATGATTTCAGCTGGTTTACCAGATTCCTTCGCCTGCTCTTCCAATACGGCCTTCTCGCGCTCCAGAATTTCTGGGTCCATATCGTCAGCGCTCAGCGACAGAGGATTAATGGCCGCGATATGCATCGCGATCTGGCGGCCAATGCCCGAGAGCACTGCTTTGTCGCCAGTGGACTCGAGCGCAACCAACACGCCAATTTTGCCAAGGCCTTCTGTGACCGCGTTGTGCATGTAGGACGCAACCACGCCATCGCTGACCTCCACCAGTGCGGTGCGGCGTAGAGCCATATTCTCACCAATGGTGCCGACTGCATCTTTGATTGCGGCATCCACTGTGATGTCGCCACCGGCAATGGTGGCCGCAGCGAGAGTCTCTGCGTCCTGACCAGCGGTCAATGCGGTCTTGGCGATGTCGCCAACGATTGTCTGGAAGCCTTCATTGCGCGCAACGAAATCAGTTTCGGAGTTCACTTCCACCACAGCGGCCTTTGTGCCCTCTGCAGCAATGCCCACGAGGCCTTCAGCCGCGGTGCGGCC
>JBCDIB010000235.1:0-4281 GCA_038749385.1 Pseudomonadota bacterium
ATTTCCAACATCACATTGCCTGCCAGCACCCGACTCATTGGTGCCCGCGGGGCCACACGCTTGGTTTACACCGGTGGCGGCCACTTCCTGTCGGCGCTCCGCGGCGACCATGTGCAGCTGGTGGATCTGGTGCTGGATGGCGTCAATGAAGCGCTACAGCCCTATGCACCGGGGCTGGTAACCGTCGCGAACACCCGCAACTTCCAGATGGAAAATTGCATTGTCACCGGCTCTTCCGCCATTGGCGTTTCGCTGGAGCGGTCCGGTGGCCACATTGACGGCTGCGAGATTGTGGGGGCGGCGGGCAATGCGGGCATAAAAAGCGTGGAAGCGACCCGCCTCGCCATCCGCAACAATCATGTGCACGATTGCGCCGATGGCGGCATCTATGTTTGGCGGTGGACGCCCGGAGAGGACGGCACCCAAATCTCCGGCAACCGAGTGGAGCGTATCGGCGCAAAGTCTGGCGGCACCGGTCCCCACGGCAACGGCATCAACATTTTCCGCGCGCATAATGTTTCGGTGACCGACAATTGGCTGGCCGACTGCGCCTTCTCCGCTGTGCGGGTGAATGCGGGTGACAATACGATCATCAATTCCAACACCTGCCTGCGCTCCGACGAAACGGCCATCTATGTCGAGTTCGGGTTTTCCGGTGCCGTGGTCAGCGGCAATTTGATCGACGGCGGCACGGGCGGAATTTCCTGCACCAATTTCAACGATGGCGGGCGGCTGACGGTGGTGTCGGACAACATTATCCGCAACCTCAAGACTACCGGCCCCTATTTCAATGAAATCATCGACTTTGGCTGGGGCATCCACGCCGAAGCGGACACGTCTGTGACAGGCAATCTGGTTGAGGGCGCGCCGTTATTTGGGCTGAGTCTGGGTTGGGGCGTGAACCTGCGCAACATTTTGGCACGCGGCAACATCATCCGCGATGCGGGCACCGGCATTGCGGTATCGGTGGCTGATGGCGTGGGCGGGGCCATGATCTTGAACAATATGATTGATGGCACACGAAATGGCGCCATCGTCGGACATCGCTGGAAAGACGCTGCCACCGGCGATCTTTTGGGAGCCCGCAACCGCTTCGAGCATCTAACCATTTCAGGCAATCGCAGCACCGGCAGGGTGCTCAGCTGACATTGCCAGCGGGCATCCGCTGACTTACTGCGTCGCCATGGCTTCTTCCCCCCAATTTCGCACCAGGTTTAACCCGCGCCACGGCGAAGCTGTGGAAGTCGCCCCCGGTGTGGTGCGCGTGGTGGCCCCCAATACCAGCGCCTACACATTCACCGGCACAAACTCCTATCTGGTGGGGCGTGACCGGCTTCTGCTCGTGGATCCAGGGCCGCAGGACGCCAGCCACGCCAAAGCGCTGACGCGCGCCATCGCAGACCGGCCGGTGCAAGCCATCATCATAACCCACACCCATAAGGACCATACCGCGCTGGCCCCCACCATGGGTGAGGAATTAGGAGCACCCATACTGGCCTTCGGGCCCCATGTGGCAGCGCGGGAGTTGCGCCCCGGCGAGGTGAACCCCCTTGCCAGTTCCAACGATTACGATCTGCCCATCGCCCACACGCTAGCCCACGGCGAAACCATCGGCGACGATATTTACACACTGGAGGCAGTGCATACGCCGGGGCACACGGAAAACCACATCTGCCTTGCCGTGCGCAAACGCGGCACGGCGACCGATTTTCTGCTCAGCGGCGACCATGTGATGGGCTGGAACACCACCATCATCGCGCCGGTGGATGGCCATATGGGCCACTATATCGAAAGTCTGGACGTGCTAATCGCCCGGGCGGAAACCACTTATTTTCCCGGTCATGGCGGGCGGGTCGAACAGGCCCACACGCTGGTGCGCGCCATTCGTCACCACCGCATCATGCGCGAACGTGCTGTGCTGGCCCAGGCCAAAAAGGGCAATCCGGCCCCACCCTATGACCCCCACGGCATCGCCGCGATCCTGTATCCGAACATTGCGCCCAATCTGGTGGGGGCCGCCGCGCTGAACGTGCAGGCACATCTGGATTATCTGGTGGAAACCGGCCGGTTGTGAGAGGCTAGATTTTCGCCAGCGCGGCGGCCAGATGATCCCAGACCCGCTTGATGCGCACGTTCTTGTGCAGCGCCTCGTGGGCCGTTAGCCAGATCGGCAAGGGTGGCAGGTTCAAGTCCAGATCCACTTTGCGAACCAGCGGGTCGACATCACCAATCGCGGTTTGCATCGCACCCAGCCCGCACCCGGCACGCACCAGCTGCCAGAACGTCGCCTGATCGTCGCATCGGACACCGAAGAAGTGCCGGTCCACGTGCAGCCCGGCATCGCGCATATGATCGACAATGAGCTTCGACCGGTCAAAGCCCACAAATGGGTAATGCGCCAGGTCATCCAGCGTTTGAGGTGTGCCCCGCCGATCCAGCAATTCATGCGCGCCATACAGCGCCAGGGGCTGCTGGGTAATCTTGCGCGTCACAACGTCTAATTGCGTGGGTCGGTACATGCGCACGGCAATATCGGCTTCGCGGAATATCAAATTCTCCGACGTGTCCGACGGCACTAGTTCGATCTCCACCTCCGGCTCTGTGCGCCGCAGGTCGGCGATAATCGCGGGCAAAATGTAATTGCTCACCACCACGCTGGCAGTCAGGCGCACCGTGCCGGACAGGCGTGCGTCGCGCCCCACAGCCATGGTTTCGAACTCACGCGAGGCAGCGGCCATGTCCCGTGCGGGGCGGGCGAGTTTGCGGCCGGCTTCAGTTGGGTCGAACCCTCTTGCCGTGCGCTTGAAGAGCGGCTCCCCCACTGCATCTTCAACAGCCTTGATATGACGTCCCAGCGTGGGCTGGCTCAAATTGAGCGCGCGGGCAGCCCCTGTCAGCGACCCTTCATCCACCACGGCGAGAAAGGATCTCACATACGCCCAGTCCAAATTGGTCAGCGGAGTTGCCATTCAAATTTGAATATCAGAGCTGCAAATTTCCGCAATATCCGTGCGAATATGTTTGGCCCATGGTCCCCCTCATTCACAGGGAGATGACACATGACAAAGCAGGTTCTCATTTTAGGTGCCTCCGGCATGGCAGGCAGCCACAGCGCGCAGGCCTTTGCCGAGGCGGGCTGGGCGGTTCGGCGCTTCGACCGCAAGGCAAACAATATGGTGGAGGCGGCGATGGGTTGCGACATCATCGTCAACGCCTTCAACCCGCCCAATTACCACGACTGGAAAACCAATATTCCAGCCATTACCGGCTCGGTCATCAAGGCCGCACAAGCCAGCGGCGCGACCGTAATCATACCCGGCAATGTCTATCACTTTGGCAATGAGGGCGGGGTCTGGTCAGAGCGCACGCTTGCACGTCCAAACAGTCGGAAAGGCGAGATCCGGCTACAGATGGAGGAAACCTACAAAGCCAGCGGAGTGCAGACCATCGTGCTACGGGCGGGCAATTTCATAGACCCGGCCAGCAGACAGGACATTCTTTCGCTACTGCACTTTCGCAACCTCAAACAAAGGAAAATCGTGCTGCCTGGCCCTGCGCACGCACGACAAGCCATGTGCTATATTGGCGACTGGGCACGTGCAGCGGCTGAGCTTGCGGCTATGCGCAGTGAGTTGGGCCGGTTCGAGGACGTACCCTTCCCCGGCTACACCTTACGAGGCATCGATATACAGCGCTTGGCGGAGGCCGAGTTGGGCCATCCCTTAAAGGGCAGTGAATTCCCTTGGACATTGTTCAAACTGCTGGGTCCATTCTGGGAATTTGCGCGGGAGATGAATGAGATGCGCTATCTCTATGCCACCGACCATTCGCTTTGCGGCAAACGTCTGCAAGCGCTGCTTCCCGACTTTCAGGTGACGCCCATCGAAAAGGTCATGAAAAGAATGTTGAGCGCCAGTTAGAAGCGATGGCCACCCAGTTCGCGGAGTTGCACATCCCGATCGGTGTGACAGAGCCATTTGGCCAGTTTATGGGCGGCTTTGGGCGCACCTGGCTGCAGGCAGATCGTGAGGTCGATGTGCACATTCATATCGATCGGACAGACAGCCATCGTCTGCACCCTCGGCATCGGCGCAATGTTGGTCAGCGGCAGGGCCGCCAGCTCAACGTCCCCCGACAGCAGCGCCTTCATCGGCCCGCCGCCCTCCAGCCCCACAACGCGCGGCGCAATATCCTGCCAAATACCCAGCTGATGAGCGAAAGTGCGGAACTGACCTCCGCTGGTTCCGACATCGGTTATGGCAATGCTCTGCGCCGCGACCA
>JBCDIB010000236.1:0-4279 GCA_038749385.1 Pseudomonadota bacterium
TGGCATCAGATTGCCTGGCAAGCGGGCGATCATGCGGCCGCCTGTTGTGGTGTCGACATGAGCAAATGTGTCTGAGCCAAGGACCTCGGAAAAAGCGATCGTGCCTTCGAATGACAATTCTGACGGTTTGCCGTCGAGTGAAGCATCGATGTGCTCCGGGCGAATGCCCATGGTGTGGGCACCCACCGCCGCGGCTGGTTCACCAGTGACAAAGTTCATCGTAGGTGAGCCGATGAAACCCGCCACAAACAGGCTGGCTGGATTCTCATATAGTTCCAATGGCGAGCCGAATTGCTCAACATGGCCGGCGTTCAGGACCACGATCTTGTCCGCCAACGTCATGGCTTCGACTTGGTCGTGGGTCACATAGATCATGGTTGTGTCGGCCAGATCGCGGCTCAATTGTGCGATTTCGATCCGCATATGTACCCGCAAAGCCGCATCGAGGTTCGACAATGGCTCATCGAACAGGAAGACTTTCGGGTCCCGCACAATTGCACGGCCAATCGCCACGCGCTGGCGCTGGCCACCAGACAGGTTCTTCGGCAGGCGCTTGAGATAGTCCGTGAGCTGCAGTTTTGCAGCGGCGGCTTGCACGCGCTTATCGATTTCAGCTTTGCTCAGGCCCATCATTTCGAGACCGAAAGAGATATTCCCGTAAACGGTCATATGCGGGTACAGCGCATAGGTTTGGAACACCATGGCGATGCCGCGCTTGGAGGGGGCCACATCGTTCATGCGCTGGCCACCAATCATCAGATCACCGGAGGTAATCTCTTCAAGGCCGGAGATGCAGCGGAGCAGGGTGGACTTGCCACAACCGGACGGGCCCACAAAAACGATGAACTCCCCTTGCTTGATGTCCAGATCGATGCCTTTGAGCACATCGACTGGACCGTAGCTCTTTTTCAGACCTTCAATCTTAATCTCAGCCATGGGTCTCCTCCCCCTCAAGGCGTTTCAAGGATGCAAACCAAGCCGACTGGGCCGGCAGGTCTACGATATGCTCATGGTGCTGGCTGGTGAAGCCGTGTCCGCTGAGCGGTGAAAAGCCGCCGTGGAAGCGCGATGCGTCCCATTTCACGGCTTCCACGTTGAAGTTGAAAACGCAGAGCACCGCCTCGTTCGCGCTGCGGCGCACGAAGGCCAGCACGTTGTGCATTGTGTCCACGACTTCAATACTGCCCTTCACCAGAGCATCGTGGCTGCGGCGAAACCGCAAGAAGTTCCTGTAAGCGTGATAGACGGAGTCCGGATTTGCCGACTGCACCTCCGGCGTCCGGCTAAGGTGGCTCTGCTCCACTGGCAGCCAAGTCTTGTTTGCCTCCGAGAAGCCGCCATTGGGGCCAGGCTCCCATATCATCGGCGTGCGGCAGCCATCACGGCCCTTGAATTCCGGCCAGAACTGAATGCCGTAGGGGTCCACCAAATCTTCAAAGGCGACATCGGCCTCTGGGAGCGCCAGCTCTTCACCCTGATACAGGCAGGCCGAGCCGCGCATGGACAGCATGAGCGCCATTGTGAAGCGGGCGAATTGGTCGTGGTCGACCGCATATTCCTCCCAGCGGGTTACGTGGCGCATAACATCGTGGTTCGACATGGCCCAACAGGCCCAGCCTTCGGGTGCCTTCGCTTCAAAAGTGTCGATGACGGTGGCGATATATTCCGAAGAGATCGGCGCCTTCGACAGAAGCTCGAAGGCGTAGCACATGTGCACCTTATCATCGCCGGAGGTGTATTCCCCCACAATGTCGAGGCCGCGCTGGCCGTCGCCAACCTCGCCAACGCACGTCGCCGCTGGATACTCGTCCAGCAGTGCGCGGAACCGCTTGAGAAACTCGAGGTTTTCAGGCCGGTTCTTGTCGTAAAGGTGGTTCTGGTGATTGTATGGGTTCACCGACGGCGCGATCGTGGATGTCCGTTCTTCCATTGGAAGCGGCGGATTGGTGCGCAGCAATTCGTCGTGAAAATAGAAGTTGATGGTGTCGAGCCGGAAGCCGTCTACGCCCAGGTCCAGCCAAAAGCGCACTGAATCGAGGAGAGCGTCCTGCACATCCATGTTGTGGAAGTTCAGGTCCGGCTGGCTGACCAGAAAATTGTGCAGATAATATTGTTCGCGGCGGGCATCCCACTCCCAGGCTGAGCCGCCGAAGATCGACAGCCAATTGTTGGGCGGGGTGCCATCGGGCTGGGGATCGGCCCAGACATACCAGTCGGCACGGTCATTGTCGCGGGTTTGGCGGCTTTCTTCGAACCAGGGGTGTTGGTCCGATGAATGCGAGATCACCTGGTCAATCATCACTTTGATGCCAAGCGTGTGGGCCGTACGAACCAGCTCGCGGAAATCGTCCAGCGTGCCAAAGCTCGGGTCTACATTGGTGTAGTCCGAGACATCGTAGCCAAAGTCTTTCATGGGCGACGTGAAAAAAGGCGAGATCCATATGGCATCCGCACCAAGATCGGCAATGTAGGCCAGACGGCTGGTGATGCCTTTCAGATCTCCGACGCCGTCCCCATCGCTGTCCTGATAGGAGCGGGGGTAAATCTGATAAATCACCGCCCCGCGCCACCAGTCCTTGTCCACCTCTTGGCCTGCTATGGCAGGGGTGATCGCGTTCATGGTCTTACCACTTCAAGCTGTGCCGCTTCCAGGTTCAATTGGAGCCGCTATTTAACCGAGCCTGCCAGCAGGCCCCGGACAAAATATCGTTGCAAGGAGAGGAACACGATCAACGGCACCAGAATGGTGATGAAGGCCGATGTTGCCAGGATTTCCCAGTCGCCGCCGCGCGTTCCCAGAAGATCTTTCAGTGCTGACGTCAAAACCGTCTTGGTTTCTCCGTCGCCAAGGAACACTTTGGCCACCAGAAGATCGTTCCAAACCCACAGGAACTGGAAAATGGCGAAGCTGGCAAGAGCCGGAAGCGAAAGTGGCAGTACGATGCGGTAGAAAACCTGAAAGTGTGTGGCTCCGTCCATACGGGCTGACTCCATGATCTCCCCGGGCAAGCCCACCATGTAGTTGCGCAACAGATAAATCGCCAACGGCAAACCGAAGCCAGTGTGGGCCAACCAGATGCCCCAATACGACTTTGCGTCCACGCCAAAAATGTTTGCAAAATCATTGTAGAGGCTGAGCAGAGGGATGAGGCTGAGCTGCAAAGGCACCACCAATAATCCCACCACTGTGGCCGATATCAGTGCGCGGCCGGGATATCGCATCCACGCCAGCGCATAGGCCGCAAAGGCCGCAATGAGGATTGGAATGAAAGTGGCGGGAATGGTCACCACCGCCGAGTTGATAAAGGCCTGACCCACACCGTCCTGGGTCATGACCCTCACGTAATTGTCCAATGTAAATTTCGGCGGAAAGGACGCCTTATATGCAAAGCGCCCATCGCGTGTGCGGCGTATCTCGTCCTCGCTGATGATGCGATATGTCCCCATCTCATCCATCGTCATGGAAAGACCACGGCGTAGTTCAGCCACTTCGCCGATAGCGGCGGCCCCGTCTCCTTCCAAGCCACGGCCTGTGGCGGCATAAGCTGAGACGACAACGTCTCCACCTGCAAATTCTGTGCCGGTAAAGATGTTGCCCTCAATCACGTAGAGGTCACCCACCTGAGCAATCGGGGCGTCGGCTGGGGGCGCAAAACTCTCATTGCGGACATTGCGGAACGGAGCGGTCCACCAACCTGACGATGAGATTTGTTCCTTGTCCCGAAAAGACGAAACGAGAATGCCCACCGTAGGTAGCGACCACAGCACCACGAAGAAAAGAACTGCGAGGTTGAGCGCAATGCGCCCTGGCGTGAGCTTTGCCATTACCGTGCTCCTTCATCTTTGGCCGCGTTGCGGATGTTCCAGATCATGATGGGTAGCACCGCCACCATGATCGCCAATGCCACCACGGACGAGTAACCATCATGGTCACCTCGCACGAGCCAGAAGAACATGTAATTGGCCAGCACCTGTGTGTCCCATTGCCCGTCGGTCATGGTGAAGACGATGTCGAACACTTTGAGCACGAGAATGGTGATGGTGGTCCAGACCACGAGCACGGTCGGCATGATCTGGGGCACCATGATGCGCCAGAATTGCTGGAAACCATTTGCGCCATCCAGTGTGGCGGCTTCAAGCGTCTCTTCCGGGATGCCTCGAAGGGCAGCCGACAGGATCACCATGGCGAAGCCGGTCTGGATCCAGATCAGGATGATCATGAGGAAGATATTGTTCCAGAAGGGCATGTCGATGTAGCTGCGCGGCTCCCCGCCAAACA
>JBCDIB010000237.1:0-4277 GCA_038749385.1 Pseudomonadota bacterium
CAACAATCTCCGCCCCCAGCACGAAGAGCGCCAGATTGGTGAAAAAATGGACGGCGGTGAGCCCGGCTCCGGCACCGAATAACGCGTCGATCATGCTCTAAATCAGGTGCTTTTGGGTCACGTTGCCGGAAAGCCCAGCAACTCGCGCACGTCTTTCACCACCACGCGCAAATGCGCCATGGGCTCGCGTTTCACGAGGCGCTTGTTGAGGTAGCTCTCCCAGGTCAAGCGCTGCACATCATCGTCCCGGCACATTTTCACGAACTGCTCCCGGCGCTTGTCCGAGTTGTACCAGATGCGCTGCAGCAGGCCGAGAATGAAGAAAACACGGCCATGCTGCTTCATGAACCGCTTGCGCGCAGTCTTGAGCGCAGCGGCCTTACCGGTTGCAAGTGCTTCCCGACAACTGTCGGCGCACAGGCGGCCGGTGTGCATCGCGTAGTAGATACCTTCACCGGAGGATGGCGCGACAACGCCGGCGGCGTCACCGGTCAACACAACGTTTGCACCATCGTCCCACCGTTTCATGGGCTTGAGGGGTATGGGGGCGCCCTCGCGGCGAATGGTCTTGGCTTCGGCCAGCCCCGCTTCCTTGCGGATGAGGCTTGTTGCGTCCTTCAAACTGAAATCTCTATGGGCGGAGCCGCAACCGATGGAGGCTTGCTGGCCATGGGGGAAAATCCACCCGTAGAAGTCCGGCGAAACACGGCCATCATAGATGACATCACAGCGGTCCGCATCGTAGGCGGCTTCCTCTGTTTGCGCTGGGGCTTCGATTATTTCGTGATAGGCGAAGACGTAGGGTGGTGCTTTTGCGGTGCCGAAAACATCGCGCCGCACGATGGAGTTGGCGCCGTCCGCGCCGATGACGAAGCGCGCTTTGGCCGTTACAGGCTCGGCGTTCGCGGCCTTGGGCGTGATGGTGCAGGTGACAGTGCCATCGCTATTGCGGGCCAACGTTTTGAATGTTCCGGTGAAACGGTCTGCGCCATCCGCTTCGGCACGCTGGCGCAGCCATGGATCGAATTCATCCCGGTCCACCATCCCCACAAAGCCTATGTCGCCAATTTCCATGTCGACGGTTTTCTTTGTGGGCGAGATCATCCGTGCTGCGCCGATCTTGGCCTTGATGAGGTGGTTTGGCAGGTCAAAGTCGCGAATAGCGCGGGTCGGGATCGCTCCGCCGCACGGCTTGGTGCGGCCCTCGCGGTCCACCATAAGAACCGAGTGTCCGGCTTTTGCCAGATCGGATGCTGCAGTTGCCCCAGCCGGTCCGCCGCCGATTACAACGACATCGAAATCTCCCAGATGTTGGTCTTCACAAAGCGTCATTGGTTTATCCTCATTCAGCCGGTGTCAGGCCGGTGTCGAACATATTGTCGGCAGGTGAAACTGGGTGCTCAGCGAAGGTTCGGCTCATGGCGACGGCAAGTGCCGCCGATGCTATGAACATGCCCGCTTCAATACCAAACACGGTCGCAAAGGCGGTGGCATCGCTGGCGGTGATGAAGCGCGTTACGTCGAAAATGATGGTGCCAAATACAATGCCCAACCCACCGGCCACGGCTTGCGCTGCGCCCCACACCCCCATTCGTACGCCTTCTCGAGAGTTCTTACCCTTGCCTGCGAGGCTCATCATGGTGCCGATTGCGGCAACGGCGAAGGTGCCGTTGGCGAGGCCCAGCAGGAATATGTTGGCTTTGAGCGGCCAGTTTGGTGCAACCACCGCTGCCATGCCCAGGCCCGCCAGCGCAATGCCGGAACTTATGCAGCCGTAAACGATCATATGGCGCAAAATAGTTGGGTAGCGGCGGGACAGGCGCGTGCCCAATGCACCCGTAACCAGCATGCCCAGCAGTACGCCCTGGTGCTGTGTGGAGGACAGGGCGGTTGTTTCCCCCACGCTCATCGCAAACAGCAGGCCGCCGAGGGGCTCAAGAATAAGATCCTGCGTGAAGTATGCGAGCATGGACAGGAACACAAAGCCGGTGAAAAGGCGGGCCTGCCGGTCATCCCACACTTCCGTAAGCGCTTCGCGGAATGTCGGTTCCACCATATTTTGCGGGCGAATGGTGGCGGGTTTTGACTGCCGCTCGACACCCCAGAGCGCAATGATCGTCAGCGTGACCGCCGCCGCAGCGGCGCAGGCGGTGAGGGTGACGAGGCGCTGGTGGCTGTATGGCTCCAGAAAAATAGAGGCCATGATGGCGGTGAAAATGATGCCTACGATCATCAAGATCCAGACGATGCTCGCTGCCGCTGGTCGTCTGGCCGGTGCTGTGCGGTTAGCGAGCAATGCCAATAGCGAGGTACCGGAACAGCCGACGCCAAAGCCGATGAAAACAAAAGACGCTATGCTGGCCAGAAGGCCAAGCCAGAGGCCGCTTTCGAGCAACAGTGTCGAGGTCGACGCGCCGATGGCCGATAATGCAAGCACAACCATGCCGCCGACGATCCAGCGGCTGCGGGCGTTCGGCGCCGCGCTGTCGCGGTCCGAGCCGAAGCCCCAAAGCGGGCGTGAAATCTGCACACCATAGTGAAGGCCCACCAGCGCACCGGGCACGATGGCGGCCAACGCCAACTCCACCACCATAACGCGGTTCAGCGTCGAAGTGGTGAGGACTGCGATGGAGCCAAGTGCGATCTGCACCATGCCCAATCGGAAAATGGAGAACCACGACAGGCCGTGGCCTGTGGTTTGCTCTGTCTGGCCGGAGGGAAGGGTGTCCATCAAAGGGCTCCGTTCGTGCCAATGGAAATTGCGGTTGCCATCATGCCGGTGACGTAGAAACCAACCCCCACGGCGCTGTACCAGACTGCGTTCTTGACCGGATCAGCCACGAGACGGCGGGCGGCGATGCCTTGGGCCAGGGTCAGGGTGGCCACAACGCCGCCGGCGACGCTTGCCTGCGTGGCCAGCAGCCAAGTCGCTATGCAGGCTTGCGGGATGAGCATGGTCAGAGCAGCGAGGAGAGCCGCGTTTCGCGCGCCAAGGCGGATTGGCAGCGTGGCCACGCCCATCTTGCGGTCGCCTTCCATGGCTTTGAAGTCGTTCAGGGTGAGGATACCGTGCGCTCCAAAGCCATAGGCCAGCGCGACGATAAGCACTGGTGCTGGCGGCAGGCCACCCAGCGCCGCGGCGCCTGCCGTGATCCATGGCAAGGTCTCATAGGAAAAGCCTACCGCCCCGTTGCCCAGCCAGCCGTTTAATTTCAATCGCACCGGTGGCGCGCTGTAGGCCCAGGCCATGGCAAGACCCAGCAAAGTTGCGATGAACACCCATGTGCCCAGAAGCGTGGCAAAGACTGCGGAAACCAGCGTCCCGGCCATCGCGACCCACAAGCCCCAGCGGCCCGGCATGCGGCCGGAAGGAATCACACGGTCTGGCTCGTTGATGGCGTCAACGTGCCGGTCAAACCAGTCATTGATGGCCTGGCTGGTGCCGCAAACCATCGGCCCTGCCAGCAACACGCCAGCGGCAACATACAGCCAACGATCAGCGGCTATGCCGACTGATATTGCGCCGCACGCGTAGGCCCACATGGGCGGGAACCATGTGATTGGTTTGAGCAACTCCAGCACCGCGCCGGGCGTGGGGGCGCGGCGCATACCGGCGTAACCGGCAGGGCTTGCGGCATCATGGGGAGCCAGAACAGACATGGCCTCAAGCTAAAGTTGACAGTTATGACTGTCAATCAAACCTTACACTTGTGATGTCCTGTTTGTCGGGCGTTCAACCTCTATAGCTTTCCAAGCCATGGCGGCGCAGCTTGATGTAGAGGCTCTGGCGGCTCACGCCGAGCATGTCCGCCGCGGATGCCCGGTTATTGCCGGTTTGGCGCAGGGCGGCCTCGATACACATTTTCTCAATGGCGTCGGAAGCGTCCCTGACCAGCTCTTTGAGGGGAACGCGGCCCACCAATTGTGCAAAATCAGACTGCGGTGACATGGCGGAGCCGGGCTCCACGATCAAACGACTGTCGGTGCCCCGGGCTTCGAGAATCACAAAATGAACGTTGCGGGTGCTGTTACCATCTGCGCTATCCGTTTGGGGGGCGAGGGCGGCGGACACGAGAACATTGAGGGTTGACCCGAGCTCGGTGCGCAGGGTGGTGGCGAAGCGGCGGACCAGCCCATCGTCGTGCAATTGGGTCAATAAGACCGACATGTCGACGTTGGATGCGCCGAGCCAGCCGGACAGATTGTGGCCATGCGCTCCGGCAGACGCAGTCAACTGCGCCAAATCGAGGAACCGCTCATTGACCTGTCGGATAATG
>JBCDIB010000238.1:0-4248 GCA_038749385.1 Pseudomonadota bacterium
CCAAAACACAAAGCCCGGCACGTTGGCCGGGCTTCTCTGTTTTGGTTTTGTGCTGGCCTAGAAGTTGAGGCGGAAACCCAGCTCAGCTTTGTGTTGGCGCACGTCCACCTGGCTATTGTCGCCCAATGTGCCGGTGAGGCGAACGTTCTCCACGCCAAAATATTCGTAGCCCATTTCCAATGCCACCGTGTCGGTCACGTCCACCGCAACGCCGGTACCGACCTGCCAGGCAAGGCCATTACCGCTGTCATTCATAGCTGTGACGTTGCCTGGGCCAAGGCCGACCGTTGCCGCTGCGAGGGCAACGCCGTGGCTTTTAAATTCCACATGGGCATAGCCGAGGCCACCGGTAACGTAGGGCGTGAAGCGTGAAGCGTTTTTCATGTCCAGTGCAACATTGGCCAGGCCATAAGTGGTGCGGGTTTTGCCGAAGGCGTCAGCGCCACTGAGGGTCGCAGGCAGTGCGGCAAGCGTATGCGCTTCGACATCGGTTGAAGAGCGGCCGACTTCGAGCTCCGCGCGCAGATTGACACCCATGACTTTGTAGCTGTTGCCAATGGCAACCGAGCCGCCAAGGCCGAGGTTTTCGTAGTCATTGATCACGCTGGTGAAGGTGCCGCCACCTGCGGGAGCCGTCAGGCCAAATGCGGTGTCGGCCGCAAACGCATTGGAAATGCGTGCCGAGACGTACAGGCTTCCCTCGTGGGGCACTTCAATGACGGGCACATCGCTGAGTGCGTCAAGATCGGCGGCATATGCCGGGGCTATGAAGATGGCGGATGCGGCGATGGTGGCCGCGATTGGGGTGGTGGCAAGAACGCGGAACATGAAAACCTCAACACTGAATGATCGGCGCGGGACGGGTTGTCTGCTGCCGTATTGAGAGAAGTGTAGGCCGGGGGGCTTTCCAATCTGTTAAGGTTAACAACCAAATTGAAGGGTAGCTCGTTGACAGGGATGCCAGCAGGGGTGCGAGGCTGCTTCGCAGGCTTTTGCCGGGCCTTGGAACTTGCACTTGGGAGATCGGGTCCCAGAGGTCCGTTCCTGGAGATCGGTGTTGGGAGAAAAAGAAAACCGGCCGCGAAAATCCGGGCCGGTCAGTGGGCGTTCAACTGGTTGCAGCCGAACACCGTTTTTATCAGAGGGAGACCACGAAGCGCATGCCCCATGGTACGACGTTTACGTAAGCTGCAGACAGGCTGTCCGCAAGGCCGACAAACACGATTTCCGATGCGTAACAGTAAATACGAGACAGGCCTGCGCCGTAAGTGTGGGTGCAGCCTGCGCTTGGTCTGCGCACGGCAGCTGCGGCAAAGGGCGTAACGCACAAGCTGTTCACGAACACTCGAGGCTCTGGTGGGACGCTGTTGGGCCACCTATAGTTTGTGCAACAGACTTTTGCGCGTTTGGGCCCATGCCCGTCGCGCACAGCATGCACAGGTTACAATGTCCGACAAAAATGCAAATTCCACGGCTCCCATCCACACCAAAGTGCTGATCATCGGCTCCGGACCGGCGGGCTATTCAGCCGCTGTGTATGCTGCCCGCGCCATGCTGGAACCTGTGCTTGTGGCTGGGTTGGAGCAAGGCGGTCAGTTGATGATCACCACTGACGTTGAGAACTATCCCGGCTTCGCAAACCCTATCGAGGGTCCTTGGTTGATGGAGCAGATGAAGCTGCAGGCGACCAATGTGGGCGCCCGGCTTGAGAACGACCACATCATGCAACTCGACCTTGATGCACGACCCTTCCGCGCCGTGGGCGATGGTGGACAGGTCTACACCGGTGACACCGTGATCCTTTGCACGGGGGCGAAAGCGAAATGGCTTGGTCTGCCGTCGGAGGAAAAATATATGGGCTTTGGTGTGTCGGCCTGCGCCACCTGCGATGGCTTCTTTTACCGCGGCAAGCACGTTGTAGTTGTCGGCGGCGGCAACACGGCCGTGGAAGAAGCGCTCTACCTGTCCGGCATCGCCGCCAAGGTAACGGTCGTGCACCGCCGCGATGAGTTCCGTGCCGAGCGCATTTTGAGCGAGCGTCTGTTCGCGAAAGAAAATGTCGAAGTGATCTGGGATTCTGAAGTCATTGAAGTCATGGGCAAGGACGCAGTGCTGCCCGGCATGCCCGGTGCCGCAAATGGAGTTCGACTGCGCGATCGCCAAACGGGCGCCGAGACTGAAATGGAGATGGATGGAATGTTCGTCGCCATCGGCCACGCACCACAGACCGATCTGGTGAAGGACCGGCTGCGTTTGCGCGACAGCGGCTATCTGTGGACCGCACCCGACTCGACGGCCACTGAAGTGCCTGGCGTGTTTGCCGCCGGCGATGTGACCGACGATATTTACCGGCAAGCCGTTACCGCTGCAGGCCTTGGCTGCATGGCGGCACTGGAAGCCGATAAATATCTGGCGGGGATGGAACCGGCAAAGATGGCGGCAGAATAAAGCCTCAACGTTCTTTGACTTTAAGAGCGATAGCCTAGATCGTTTGGCAGGCCTAACCCTTCATCACGGAAGAGGCGGCCAAAGGGATGATGATCTATGCCCCTCGACTGGGACAAATTGCGTGTGTTCCACGCCACCGCCGAGGCCGGAAGTTTCACCCGTGCCGCTGACACCTTGCACATTTCGCAGTCTGCCATTTCCCGTCAGGTGAGTGCGTTGGAGCATGAGGTCGGGACCTCGCTTTTCCAGCGCCATGCGCGGGGCCTTGCACTTACCGAAGAGGGCGAAGCGCTGTTTCGCACGGCCCGCGAGTTCGTCACCAAGCTTGAGATGGTCAAAGATCAGCTCAATGATAGCCGCGATAAGCCAGAAGGTTCGTTGCGGGTGACGACTACGGTGGGCCTGGGCTCGTTCTGGCTGACGGAACGTATCCCTGAGTTTACCCGCCGCTTCCCCGATATTGCCCTGCAGCTTTTGTTCTTCAATCAGGAGCTGGACCTGGCGACCCGCAAGGCGGATTGCGCCATATGGCTACGGGCCCCCGCTCAGGGGGATTTGATACAGCGCAAATTGTTCACAGTGCATCTGCACGTCTACGCCTCGCCGGAATATCTCGCCGAGTACGGCACGCCCAAATCGATCCAGGATCTGGACAATCACCGCATAATCACCTTTGGGGAACGGGCACCCGACTATCTTATGGGTGTCAACTGGCTGGAAACCGCTGGCCGTCCGGCCAACAGCCCGCGCCGATCAAGCCTCAAGATCAATTCGTTGAATGCCATAAAACGCGCAGTGGGCCATGGCGTGGGTATCGGTGTGTTTCCGGACTATATGGTGGACGATGCCAGCCAATTGACCCGCATATTGATGCATGAAGAGCTGCCAACGTTCGACGCGTTTTTCTGCTACCCCGAAGAAATGCGCGGGTCGGCCAGACTGGTGGCGTTCCGGGATTTTCTGGTGGCCAACGCCGCCCAGTGGAAATTTTAGCCGCCGCGCTGGTCTGTTTTATCGTCCAAGGCTTCGAGGATGACCTCAGCGGTCCGTTCCAACGGTTTCTGAGCGGCAATTAGCCATTGGGCTGCGGAAGCCTTCAGGTCATCCAGTCCATCCCTCTCGACGATAACGGTCGCCAAATCTTCAACATTGTCCACCATCCGGGTCGCGCCGGCTGCGTCTAGTGATGCGTAGTTCTCCGCAAAATTGGTCGTGTCTGGTCCATGCAAAACGGCGGCGCCCAGAACGAGTGCTTCAAACGGGTTTTTGCCCGTCAGGCGTGGCCCGTGGCTTGGCATTGAGAAGCCCATGAACACCAAATCTGAAGCCCGGAACCAGACCCCCATCTCACCGATGGCATCAACAATCAACATGTCCGCACCCGTTAGGCTGGCTGGCATTTCGGACCGCATGACGACTTTTAGGCCGGCAGACTTGGCGGCTTCGGCTTGGGCCGCAAACACATCAGGCTTGCGGGGCGCAACAATGGTCAGAAGGTCCGGTAGGCTCTTCTTTGCAAGCAGATGTGCCTGTACAATCGTGTCCACCTCCTGAGCGTGGGTGGAGGCCGCCACCCAGCGCGGCCTGTCGCCGATTGCAGCCGCAAAGGCCGAGGATATCTCCGGCAGGTCGGGCAGTGGTTCGGCGGCAGCCTTGATGGAGCCGACAATCTCCAATTGGTTGGCGGGTACGCCGAGCGAAACAAAGCGGGCCTGTGACCCCTCGTCCTGCAGCAGTATTTTTGGGAACCCGCGCAGTAGGTCACGGAACAGGGTTGCGCCGCGTGTGCGCCGCTTGAGG
>JBCDIB010000239.1:0-4243 GCA_038749385.1 Pseudomonadota bacterium
TGAACGAAAGGTCTGTTATCTTGATCATTGTTCGGGCGGCGGAACGACGAAGGTCTCTCCGGCATCGTCGCGATTGACTTCCAAGAGCTCGAAATCCGTTATGCGCCACGCGCCATCTACAGGCGCGACCGACAGATCGGCACTGTAAGTGTTACCCCGGACGTGCATGTGCTCCGCATGACCCACGGTGCCGATGACCTGCCATGACGCGTCGATGGAAAGCCCGTCCCCTGCGCTCTGCGCGCTGGAATTGAGCAGCTTGATCTCGTGCAGCGTCTGATCGGCTTCATCTAAGCCGTCGCCTGCCATCGCCCCCACCCGTTCCAGGTAAAGAAACTCAAGCGCATCGCCGTGGGTGACGGTGGCCAGCGTGTCGTAGATCTCCGCCTCCTCGGTTCGCCCAAAGGCGTCGTAGACTTCAAGCAGCAAAGCCGGGGTTAGACGATAAAATTCCCGCTGCGCTTGTTGCAGCGTCATGGGCTCGCCATTGGGCACAGAAAACGCAATGTCCTCTTCCACACCAGATTGCGCAGCAGGAAGCAGAACAGCCGCCCCGATGACGCAACAGGCAAAAATACTCGAGAAAATGACGGATCTTCGCATTTCAGCTTTCAACGGGTTCTGGCTGGAAAGCCTGCACAGTGCGGCGAACGCTTAATGAACTCAAGTTCTCCAAGGGCAAATGAGCTGAATTCGCACAGTGAGCTAGAACCGCGTGCCGCTGAAGCGCTGCAAATATCAGGCGCGTGGAGGTATAAAAAATGATCTCAAAAACATGGAGAGGCTGGCTGGGGATCCTGGATTCGAACCAGGACTAGAGGAGTCAGAGTCCACCGTTCTACCGTTAAACTAATCCCCATACGCCTCGAAAATAGGATTGCGCCTGACTGCAATCAACTGCGGAGGGCTGAAAGTTCTTTGCAATTCTAGTTCGGTTGAAACCGTTCATATTGCCGGTTGTCCTTTGGCCGCTGTGCGTTCTAAAGTCGGGGCAACGACATATGCACAGGCTGCAGCGCGCCCGATCATGGAAGCAGCGCGCGGCCGGACAGGAACAGTGTGGGCAATAGCCAAGATGATTCCGTCTTAACAGACGGAAACCGCGCCCAAATATCCGGGAAATCCCGGTCTCCGGAACAGCCGGAGGCGCAGGCCGGGATGCCGGAGAAAAAAGGCAAGCGCCGCCGCCAACGCCGCCGCGGCCGACGCAACGCGTCACAAAAGCAGGCAATTCCACCCCAAACAGAAAGTGGGCTGGAGAAACAAGCCTTAGCTCATCATCCTGCCACCGAAACGCCGCGCAGAGACGGCAGACCAAGCCAAAATAAGCGCCGCCGCACCCGTCGCCCGGGTCGCAAGGCACCGGCCACCGCCGCGCCGGATGCCGCAAGGAAGACCGCCAATAACCACGCTGCAACTCACAGTCGGCCGCCGCGCAAGGCCCCACAGGCCGACGCCTATGCAGCGCTTGATCTGGGCACCAACAATTGCCGGCTGCTGATGGCGGTCCCCTCGGCACCAGATCATTTTCGCGTGGTGGGGTCTTTCTCGCGTATCGTGCGCTTGGGTGATGGGCTTGAGCACAGCGGGCGTTTGCGTGACGACGCCATGGATCGTGCTGTGGAAGCGCTGAAAATTTGCAATCAGCGCCTCAATGGCGGGCGTATACGCCGGGCAAGATTGATCGCCACAGAAGCATGCCGCCGGGCGGAAAACGGCCCTGCTTTCCTAGCGCGCGTGCGGGAAGAAGCGGGGCTGGAGCTGGAAATTGTCGACCGCGAAACCGAAGCCCGGCTGGCGGTAGCCGGGTGCGGATCGCTGCTGGATCCAAGGGCAAAAGGCGCCGTTTTGTTCGACATCGGTGGCGGTTCCACCGAGATCGCATTGCTGGATTTGGCGAAGGGCCATGCCGACCAGCCGGGCAAGAACATCTGCGCATGGACCAGCCTGCCCGTCGGCGTCGTAACGCTGGCCGACAGGTTTGGCGGAGCGGAGGTCACCCGCGAAATCTATGACGCCATGGTGGATTGGGTCACCATAATGATCGAGGGTTTTGAAAACAGAGAGGCCCTGGCGTCCTTGCACAATAGTGAGCATTTTCACCTGCTCGGAACATCTGGCACCGTCACTACACTGGCGGGCATACACTTGAAGCTCGAACGCTACGACCGCAGGCGCGTGGACGGCACGTGGATGGCGGACGGCCAGATGACGGCCATGGTGGACGAGTTGCTGGGCATGGATTTGCAGCAACGCAAGGCCAGCCCCTGCATCGGCGAAGACCGGGCAGATTTGGTGCTGGCAGGCTGCGCCATACTCGACGCCATTCGCCGGCAATGGCCATCGCGCCGCCTGCGGGTGGCGGATCGGGGGCTTCGTGAAGGTCTGTTGATGGAAATGATGCACGAAGACAGGGCATGGCTGGGCCTGCAGGGCCAAAAGCGCAAGCCGGAGACAAACCGATGAGCAAGCGACCAACGGGTGGCGGGGGCGGATCCAAAAAGGGTGGCTCAGGATCCAAGACCGGTGCGAAAGGGGTGCCATCGAGAAGTGCGCGCGGTGCCAGTGGTCGCGGCACAGGCCAGCGCAACATGCACACCAAAGTGAAAACGGCGCGGGGCAGAAAGATCAGCTCCACCCTGTGGCTGCAACGCCAACTCAACGACCCCTATGTGCAGCGAGCCAAGGCCGAAGGCTGGCGCAGCCGCGCCGCTTACAAGATGATCGAGATCAATGACCGCTACGATCTGCTCAAAAGTGGTCAGCGCGTCCTCGATCTTGGGGCTGCCCCCGGCGGCTGGTGCCAGGTGGCGGCACAAATTGTCGGCTCGACCAACGAGGACGTTCGCGTGGTTGGCATCGACTTCCTACCCATCGACCCGATTGAAGCGGTGACGCTGCTGGAGATGGATTTTCTTGACGACGAAGCCCCAGACGCATTGCTGGCGGCCCTCGGCGGCAACGCGCCGGACATCGTGCTGTCGGATATGGCTGCGCCCACCACCGGCCACCGCCGCACCGATCAGATACGCACCATGCATCTGTGTGAGGAAGCGGCGGCTTTTGCGGTGGAAGTGCTGGCACCGGGGGGGCACTTCCTGTGCAAGACATTTCAGGGGGGTACGGAAAAGGCGCTGCTCGACAATCTCAAAAAGCATTTCACATCCGTGCACCATGTGAAGCCCCCTGCCAGCCGTGATGGCTCGCCGGAGCTCTATTTGCTAGCCAAGAAATTGCGGGCGCCAAAAGCCTGATTGCACATTTGTGGAGCTGTGTCCGCGCCCCTATCTCATGGGTGCAGGTCGACGCATAATGGGCCATTCGAGAATCGGAGCTCGCCCTTGGCCAATGCCGGGACAATTATGGACAAGTTGAACGATGGCGACGGTGATCAGCGCGCATCGAACACAGTTCGCCGTCTTAACGAAACCATGGTCAACCGTATTGCCGCCGGCGAAGTGGTGGAGCGGCCAGCTTCGGTCGCCAAGGAGTTGATCGAAAATGCCATCGACGCCGGTGCAACCCGCATCAATGTGGTGACGGCAGCGGGGGGCAAAAGCCTGCTGCGCGTCACAGACAATGGCGCTGGCATGTCTGTTGAAGATCTGACCATGGCGGTAAAACGGCATTGCACCTCCAAGCTGACCGACGATCTGTTGGACATACGCACGCTGGGGTTTCGTGGCGAGGCCCTGCCTTCGATCGGGTCGGTGGCAAAGTTGACGATCACATCACGCCCGCGCGGCGCGGCCAATGCCCACCGAATCGAGGTCCATGGCGGCCACAGCACCGGGCCAACGCCTGCCGCTCTTGGTGAAGGTACGGTGGTGGAAGTGGCTGATCTGTTCAGCGCCACACCAGCACGTTTGAAGTTTCTCAAGTCAGACCGCGCAGAGAGCGCGGCGGTGGGCGATGTGGTGCGCCGGGTGGCCATGGCGTTCCCGGCCATCGCCTTCACTCTTGAAGGCGCGGATCGCGCTAGCCAACGTTATGACGCTTGCGCCGGCGATTTGGCAGATGCCAGGGACCGGCGGATAACGCAGATATTGGGCGAGGAGTTCCCTGCAAATGCGCTGCGTATCGACGCTGAACGCGAGGGGGTGAGACTGACGGGGCTCGCCGGTCTACCAACCCACAATCGCGGCAATGCCCTGCACCAGTTTTTCTATGTGAATGGACGCCCCGTCCGGGACCGGCAATTGCTCGGTGCCCTGCGCGGCGCCTATGCTGACTTGTTGGCCAA
>JBCDIB010000240.1:0-4226 GCA_038749385.1 Pseudomonadota bacterium
CTGGGCGGCGGTCGGGGCAACGCCGCCCTGCGTGTCGAGGGCCGGCCCTACACCACCATCGAAACCGGCCTCGTGCGCCGACTGATCGAGATCCTTCTTGCCGATGCGGAAAAGGCGTTCCAGCCGCTTTCGCCCGTGAAGCTGAACCTTGACCGCCTGGAAACCAATCCGCGCTTTGCCGCCATTTCGCGGCCCGCCAATGCCGCCATACTGGTGGAGTTGCGCGTGGACATGGAAGATCGGGGGGGAGCGGCTCAGATTCTGCTGCCCCACGCCACCATTGAACCCATTCGCTCGCTGCTGTTGCAGATGTTCATGGGCGAGAAGTTCGGTCGTGACCCGATCTGGGAAGGCCATTTGAGCGAGCAGATCAATGCGTCGGACGTAACGTTGGACGCAGTGCTGTACGAAACGGATATCCCACTACGACAGGTCATGGACCTTCAAGTGGGCCAAACGCTGGTTTTCAATGTCGGGCCGGAAGATCCGGTGACGCTGAAATGCGAGAATGTGCGCATGTCCACCGGCCTCATCGGCCGCAAGGACGACGCAATTTCGGTTGAGGTCAATCGCGGGCTGTTCAAACCCAAGATGACATTTGCCGAGTTTGAAAAAGCCGCCCAGAGCGAATTGGAAGGGGGCTGACCATGTCGTTTGCCGGACTGTTCATAGACCTTCTTGTGGCGGGCCTTCTGGCCGTTACCATCGGCTATTGTGCGCTTCTCAACCGCCGGCTCAAAAAGATGCGTGCAGATGAGGACACCATGCGCGCGGTGATCACCGAGCTGGTGAAAAGCACGGAAACCGCTGAGCGCGCGATCCTGGGCTTGCGAGCCACGGCATCGGAGTGTAACAAGACCATATCTGCCCGAATCAATGAGGCGCGGGACATTGTCGGCCATTTGGACCGTTCGGTGGCCGTCGGTCGTCATCAGGCAAGCCACACTCCGCGTCCGGCTACCGCCCCGGCCCCGGCCCGGACTCAAGTTCAGGCTCAAGCCCCCGTTTCGGCTCAAGTGCCAACTCAAACGCACATGGCACCGCAGGCTCCAGTTCAGTCGACCGCTCCAATTGCAACGAGCGTACAGGACATGCAGGCGCAGATCGCGCGGCAGGTACAAATGGGGCATGAGGAATTGTCGCGCCGCATGGCAATGGAAGCACAGGCTGTCGCCAGCGAGCCTTTTGCAACGCCAATGCCGGTCAATGACGGTGCTCTGCCACCACTCCACTCTGCGCCGCCCGTGGAAGCGCCGATTGCGCCTTCGCCCGCCGCTGTGGCACCTCAAAAATCTAACGGGCTATTTGACGATCTAGAAGCCAGCCTTGCCGAGATTGCCCGGCGTAACCGCCGTGGTGCTGCCGCATGAGCGCCCTCCGGCTCTTGCCTCTGGTGATAGTTGCCACCTCGGCGCTGCTGCTGTTGCGCGGGATTTCGATTCTAAGTGATGGCGCTTTCAACGCCTTCGGAACCTCCACATCCGTAGCCCAGCAAGCTGCTCCTGAAATGGCGGAGCCAAATGCCAATCCGGACGTGCTGCCAGAGGTAGCTGGGGAAGCCAGCGAGACGGCCTCAGACGATGAGCCGGATGCATTGGTTGCGATGAACAATGAAGAGACAAGCGCCGCCATTCCTGAAGTTCGCGACTTCAACGAAGCCGAAGTGAGGGCCCTGCGCCAGAGTGGCATGTCGGAAGCCGAAGTGCAGCTTTTGCTGCGATTGCGGGAGCGCCGGGAGCAATTGTCCGGGCGGGAGCGGCAGCTGGACCTGCGCGAGCAAATGCTCAAGGCCATGGAAAATTCACTCCAGAACAAGCTGAAGGTGATCGAAAACTCCCCCGACTTTGCGGGCATCGGCGCGGACGGCAAGCCAAAAGCGCCATCCGAACGGCTCAAGGGGCTGGTCCAGATGTACGAGACCATGAAACCCAAGGATGCGGCCCGCATTTTATCGCGCCTCGACACCCGCCTGCTGGCGGATCTGGCGCGGGCCATGAATCCGCGCCGTATGTCAGCCATCTTGGCCAGCATGGATTCCGAGGCCGCCGAGCGGCTGACCCTCGCACTCGCCGGTGCGGCGGGGACTGGAAATGTGAACAGCCTCCCGCAGATTGGCCCTGCGCGATAAGCCATACATTATAGACCCTACTGAATGCTGTGCAGACACAGACAAACAGCGACAGGCGAGAAGATCAGCCCCGCATATCCTTCGGGCTGGCCATCACAAAGTAGGATGTGATGGACGCAACCTGGGGCACAACGCCAAGCACATTGGTGTGGAAAGCCTTGTAACTCTCGAGATCCGCCACTTCCACCCGCAGCATGTATTCGATCGTGCCCGATACATTATGGCATTCCCGCACTTCCGAAGCGCGTTGCATCGCACGTTCAAAAGCCTCCTGATCTTCTCGCAGGTGCCGCGCGAGGCCGACGCCCACCATAACTGTCACGCCGCCACCCATGGCGCGGGGGTCAATCACTGCACGGTAGCCGGAAATAATATTGCGCCGTTCCAGCTCCTGCACGCGGCGCAGACAAGCAGAGGGTGAAAGGCCAACTTTATCGGCCAGCGCTGCATTGCTGATGCGTCCATCGGATTGCAAAACCTGCAATATTCTGCGGTCTGCGGGCTTCATACTCTTCATAGTTGCAGTTTTTGTCTACATATTCGCATCTTTGCAAGATAACGCCTTCGCTTTGCCCATAGCGTAACGCCATGACCATCGACCTTCTCATTGCGCTGATAGGTTATGCCTTCGTGTCGTCCGTAACGCCGGGGCCCAACAATTTGATGCTATTGGCATCGGGAATGAACTTTGGCTTTGTGCGCACTCTGCCGCACATGCTCGGCATCTCCATGGGCTTTGGCGCAATGTTCGTCGTTATCGCCGCCGGGTTGGGGCAGATCTTTGAGGCGGTGCCGCAACTGTTCACCGTGTTGAAGGTGCTGGCTGTGCTGTACCTCACTTATCTGGCGTGGAAGATCGCCACTGCAGCGCCACTGAGCGACAGGGCCACTGGCAGCGAGCAGGATGGAAAGCCCTTCAGCTTTCTGCAAGCGGCGGCGTTCCAATGGGTGAACCCCAAGGCCGTGGCCATGGCGATCACCACCCTGACCGTCTATACACCCCAACAACCATCATGGGGTGTTATCGGTCTCGTGGCCTTTGTGTTTTCAGCTATCAATCTGCCATCGGTAGGGGTGTGGACCGTCATCGGCCAGCAAGTGCGTCGGCTGTTGGCAAACCCAAGCGCGCACCGCGTTTTTAATATCGGCTGCGCAGTGCTGCTGCTGGCCTCACTTTACCCGATCCTGACCTAGACCGAAGTCTGCCAATTCAGGCCTACCTCTGGACGACCTGAGCAGACGGTTGTCAGGCGGCGCCGTCCTCTATGTCATCATCTGCCAAACCGTCACGATCCAACGCCTCACGGGCCAGATCGTAATGTGCGGGGCGCAAATTCTGCCTCAGCGATGAAAACACATAGGTCAGCACTGCAATGTCATCGGTAAAACCGAAGCCCATAATGAAGTCTGGCAACAGATCCGTGGGCAACACGAAATAGGCTAGGGCCGCCAACAATGTACCGCGCACGCGCACCGGCGTATCGCTGTCCATGGCACAGAAATAAGCCGCGGCCACATCGTCGGCGAAAGGCAGCTGGCCCGCTGCGCGGCGAAAGGTTTTCCAAAACCCCCGCTCCACCCGAGCCCGGTTCTTCGCCTGATGGGTCTCATCCCCCGGCTCGAGGATCTCGGACAGGGCACGGGTGTCCACTGGGCGCTGCCCGTTCAGATCTTCTTGCTGATTTTCATCGCTCATAACTATGAAGTGGAAACACCTGCCCCCAAGTTCAACGCCTGGGTTCAAAGCAAACCATCGATGCCAGAGGCCAAGTCAAAGTCCAATTGCGTTAAACCACCGGCGGAGTGGGTGGTGAGGGCGATGTCCACCCTATTGTAAACATTCGACCATTCGGGATGGTGGTCTGCCTGTTCAGCCAACATTGCCACACGCGTCATGAAACCAAAAGCTGCGTTGAAATTGGCAAATTTGAACTGCCGGGCTAGGCGCCCATCCTGATCCAGGTGCCAGTCCGGCACGCCCACCAACGCCTCCGCAATGGCCGGCCCATCAAACTGTGTGGTGGTCATAGGCAAGGCGCGTGTCCCCCTCATCGGCCCAATATGCGTCTTCCAGATCTTCAACAAACCTGAAACGCTC
>JBCDIB010000241.1:0-4210 GCA_038749385.1 Pseudomonadota bacterium
ATGGAGGTGGCCAAAACTTCATCCACCCACGGCCCTGCCGCATTGACCATCATGCCTGCCGTAAGCGAGCGGCGCGCGCCGGTGTTCACATCTTCCACCGTCACCGTCCAATGATCTTCCGTCCGTTCGGCCGCCACCACTTTGGTGCGCACCATGATGTCGGCGCCTCTGTTGGCAGCGTCCTGGGCGTTCAGCAACACTAGACGGGCGTCATTCACCCAGCAGTCAGAATATTCGAACGCCTTGTCGAATTTCGTGTCCAGCGATTTCCCAGCTTCGTCGCTGTTCAGATCAAGCGTCCTGGTGGCCGGCAGCTTCTTGCGGCCGCCAATATAGTCGTAGAGGAAAAGCCCGAGTCGGATGAGCCAGGCCGGGCGCATGTCTTTGTGGTAGGGCAGCACGAACCGCATGGGCCAGATGATGTGTGGGGCCATGGCCCAAAGCGTTTCGCGTTCCTTGAGCGCCTCACGCACAAGACGAAATTCATAATGCTCGAGATAGCGCAGCCCGCCATGTATAAGCTTGGTGGACCAACTGGAGGTGCCGGACCCCAAATCCTTCATCTCGGCCACCGCCACTTTGAAGCCCCTGCCCTGGGCGTCTCTGGCAATACCGCAACCATTTATTCCGCCCCCAACGATGAAGACATCATAATCTGTGGCAATGGGGGTCTGCGCCATTTGGGCTCTCTCCGGGGAGTGGGAAAATTCCGTTGTTAGCATAGAGATCACAGCCGCCGCTGCCAATGCGGTGCCAAAGCTCAGCTCAATACGCTCATGTGCGTAACGCTAAAGCATTGTGCAGGGTTTCACCCTGGGCATAGATAGCGCCATGGACGCTCTCGCCCCAGCCGATACAACAAGTAACGCACCCCGCATGCAGCGCGCGCGCGGAGCTGTGAATATTGGCGTGCAAACCCGTGACGACCAACTGGACGCGCAAACAGGCGGTCAAACCGTATTGCAGCGCCTTGTGCAGGAGGGTTGCGGCAAGGCTCGCCTGCCGCGCATTGGCAACCGCGCCTGCGATCAGGCAGTGCTGATCAACACATCCGGCGGCATAACTGGCGGCGACGCGCTGGATTGGAGAGTGGATGTGGGCGTAGGCGCAGCCTTTACCATGACCACCCAGGCCTGTGAAAAAGTTTATGGTGCAAAAGCGGAAGATGAGCCGGCGACGGTGACAACACATCTGACTGTGGCCGAAGGAGCGGCGCTCAACTGGCTGCCGCAAGAAACCATATTGTATGACCGGGCGAAACTAAGCCGCTCCGTCACCGCCCATCTGAACGGCAGCGCACGGCTCCTCATGGTGGAGCCCGTGGTGTTCGGGCGGCGGGCCATGGGCAAAGATATGATAACAGGCAGCTTCACCGACCGCTGGCGCATTCATCGTGACGGAAAGCTTGTTCATGCCGAGGGGTTTGCTGTGGCGGGGGATGTTGGCGGCCAGCTTGCCGCACCCTTTGCAACCGGCGAAAACACCGCCATGGCCACGATAGCCTTGTTTGCGCCGGACGCCGATGCGCAAATCGAAGCCTTGCAGAACCTTTTTCGTCAAAAGCCAGGTGCCATGGCAGCCGCCACCGCCTGGAATGACAAACTCATCGCCCGCTTGGTTGCTGAGGACAGCTACCTAATGCGCCGCACGCTCATGCCCGCCATCGCGCTACTGACCAACGGTGTGGGAGTGCCAAAAGTTTGGGCGCTGTAGCGATTGCGCCTGCAGCTTCAGTGGGTTTGAATGGCACGACAGGGGGAGCCAAATGCAACTGACACCACGCGAAAAAGACAAGCTATTGGTCTCCATGGCCGCAGAGGTGGCCCGGAAGCGACTGGAACGGGGTGTGAAACTGAACCACCCCGAAACCATCGCCCTCATTACCGATTTCGTGGTCGAAGGTGCCCGCGACGGCCGCGCCGTATCTGAGCTGATGGAGGCCGGTGCCCACGTTGTTGCCCGCGATCAAGTGATGGAGGGCATCGCTGAAATGATCCACGATGTGCAGGTGGAGGCCACCTTTCCCGATGGCACCAAGCTGGTGACTGTTCACCAGCCGGTTCGATAGGAGCGCTCGATGATACCAGGTGAAATCATCACGGCCGATGGCGACATCGAACTGAACTCCGGCGCGGCAGCCATCACGCTCAAGGTCGCCAATACGGGCGACCGCCCGGTGCAGGTTGGCAGTCATTACCATTTCTTCGAGACCAATGCCGGACTGGAGTTTGATCGCGCCGCGGCCAGAGGTATGCGCCTTGATATTCCCGCGGGCACGGCCGTCCGGTTTGAACCCGGTCAGGCAAGAGATGTCGCGTTGATACCTCTCTCCGGCAGCCGGACGGTGTTCGGTTTCAATTCGAAAGTGATGGGCGGGCTCGATTGATGCTTCGGCTCTGCGCCATTGCCAGTGTGACACTCGCGGCGAGCTGCGTCGCAACGTCTGCGCAAGAGCAGCTGCATCCCTGTGAGACCACGGGCAGCACGGTGGAAACCACCAATTGCTACGGCGCAGCGCACGAAGCTGCAGACGGCGATCTGAACCTGGCTTACAAGCTTGCCATGACCGCCGCTCGGGAGGTGGACAGCTACACGTCCGAGACCGCGCCGAAGGCGGCTGTCATTCTCCGCGATGCGCAACGCCGCTGGATCGCCTATCGCGATGAGGCTTGTGATGCGGAGGCCGCCTTTTGGGGCGGCGGCACGGGGGCTAGCGCGGCTTTTCTGGCATGTCTTGAACGCCTGACCCGTGTGCGGGAACAGGACCTGCGCAGGCTGTTCGATTGATGAAACGCATATCTACCACAATGGCTGTTTTAGCACTCACCACGGCGGCGGCGCTTGCCTGTGGCGGGAGTCCGACCTGCACCGTGGCGGACCCGACGGGCACGCCCCTCAATATTCGCGTTGCACCCAATCAGACCATTATCGGCAATGCGTCCAACGGTACGGTTCTGGATTTCATCGATCACATCGAACATGAGGGTAAAACCTGGGCCCGTGTAGCGGCTTTCGATCCGGCCACCGAAGAACTGAATATGGGCGGCGGCTTTTTGTTCGGCGCCTATCTCGACTGCGACGGCGAGGTTACGGACGCCAGCAATGATGACCTCGTTTTGTGCAAGGTGGCAGACCCGACGGGCACACCTCTCAATGTAAGGGACACACCCAACGGAATGCTTCTGGGCTCGGTGCGCAATGACCAGATGGTTCGCGTCTACGGCCACCAAATCCAGAATGGCAAAGTGTGGGCGCTGGCCTATCGCGACGTTCGGGACAATGCCGTTGGCTTCGTCTTCGACGCCTACCTCAAATGCGAGGAGGACGGACATTGATCCGAGCCGCCATCTCCCTTGTATGCATTTTGCTGGCAACACCCACCCTCGCCCAGGAATGGGATTGCACTGACCCCGCCTCCATGCCGCAACAACAGATGAACTATTGCGCGGCCAAGGATTTTGAACGGGCCGACGCAGCGCTGAACGCGGCATGGAAGCTGATTTATCCCGACTACGGAAAATCAATGGAGGGCGACGACCATCTGCTCAACGCCCAACGTGCGTGGCTCCGCTATCGTGACGCGCAATGCGACGCAGAAGGGCTGAACGTTGAAGGCGGAAGCCTTGAGCCCTTCATCGTCGCCACCTGTCGCGCCCGGATGACCCAAGACCGAACCACCGAATTGCTTCTGCTCGAGAGATTTCGCTGATGACCACTTCCCTGCCCCGCGCTGAATATGCAGCCATGTTTGGCCCCACCGTTGGCGACAAGGTTCGGCTGGCGGACACTGAATTGTTCATCGAGGTGGAGAAGGATTTCACCACCTACGGCGAAGAGGTAAAGTTTGGTGGCGGCAAAGTTGTCCGGGACGGCATGGGCCAAAGTCAGGTGACCCGCGCTGACGGTGCCGTGGATACAGTCATCACCAACGCGTTGGTGGTGGATCATACAGGTATCTTCAAGGCCGATATTGGCCTCAAGGACGGACGCATCGCGGCCATTGGGAAAGCGGGCAATCCCGACACGCAGCCTGGCGTCGACATTATCATCGGACCGGGCACAGAGGCCATTGCCGGGGAAGGCAAGATCCTCACCGCCGGCGGCTTCGACAGCCATATCCACTACATCTGCCCGCAACAGATCGACGAGGCGCTTTACTCTGGCCTCACCACCATGCTGGGCGGTGGAACCGGCCCGGCCCACGGCACGC
>JBCDIB010000242.1:0-4200 GCA_038749385.1 Pseudomonadota bacterium
GGTTTTTCGCACCAGAAGACTAAACCAGCGCACAGCGCAAAAACTTGTCCCCCTGTCGGCCGACGCGCGGACACTGTTCTCAAACCAGCCAAGACAGTTGAGGACTTTATGGACCAGACACCGAATTTAAGGCTGCCCTACATCGCGGCAGCCCAGGCCCAAAAGCACGTGACGCACAATGAGGCCATACGGGCACTCGATGCGCTGGTGCAATTGACCGTCATCGATCAACGCAATGACCCGCCAGAGGTCACCGCCGGTGATGGAGACCGCTACATCACCGGCTCCTCCCCAACGGGAGCATGGGCTTCTCATCCCGCGCACATAGCTGCTTGGCAGGACGGCGCATGGACCTTTCTCACACCCCAAGAGGGTTGGCTGGCCTATAGTGCGGCGGCCAGCGACTATCTTACGTTTGACGGCACCCAATGGGCCACACGCCTCACCGATGTGAACACCAGCACTTTGGGCATTAATGCAACCGCAGACACCACCAACCGCCTGGCCGTCAGCTCGCCTGCAATTCTATTCACCCATGATGGCGACGATCAGCGTGTGATTCTCAACCGGGCCAGCGCAAGCGATGTTGCCTCAGTCCAGTTTCAGGCAAACTACAGTGCCGACTCCGAGATTGCTGTCTCAGGCGACGGCTCGTTGGCGATCAAAAACAAAATTGGCACCGCTCTCACCGAAACCATCGCCGTTCATGGCGGGAACGGCGCAATTTCCATGCCGCAGCAGCCCGCCTTCCAGGTGAATATGGGCACAGGGGCACAAACGATAACGGGCATGGACACGGTGGTGCCCTTTCAGCTCACTGTCTTTGACCGAACGGGGGCATGGAAAGCGGCCAGCAATGCATTTGTCGCCCCCGTCCCCGGAATTTACCTTTTACGCGCAGGCTTTTTCACCTTCGCGAACACGTCTGAAGCCAGGCTTGCCTTCGGGGTGAATGGAACGGCTGACATTGGCACGGTCAATCTCTTCTACGGCGCAACACCGGTCTCCATGACGCATATCATTGAACTGCAAGCGGGTGACCAAGTGGATGTGCGCACAAGCAATGGGCACAACACGATGCAAGTGTTCGGCTATCACTGCACTTTCTCCGGCGCGAAAATAGCCTGACCACCAAAGCCAAAGAGCTGAGTGGAATGTACCCATAGGACATTCCACTCAGTTTAGCTTGCCTTGGACCATTATATCTTGTATTCCAGATATATGGATATGAATGACGCGATAAGCGCCTTTGGTGCACTGGCTCAGCCCACGCGGCTGGACGTGTTTCGCCTGCTGATAAAGGCTGGCGCAGAAGGCATGCTCGCGGGCGCCATCGCGGAAACGCTTGGCGTTCGCCAGAACACAATGTCCGCAAATCTATCTGTGCTGTTGCAGGCGGGCCTGGTCCGCAATGAGCGCGAGGGCCGCGCCATCCGCTATTTTGCGAACATGGCTGGCCTGCGGGATCTTCTGTCTTTTCTGATGGAGGATTGCTGTGGCGGACGCACGGAACTCTGCAAACCCATTCTTGATGAACTGGCCTGTGCCTGCTGACCGCCCGTTAAGCGCGGCTTCATAGAATCTCGCAAGGAGCTTGATATGACCCACGATCTATCCCGCAGGCTAGGCGCTGAATTGGTCGGAACGGCTTTCTTGCTCGCCACCGTGGTCGGCTCCGGCATCATGGCCGAGCGTTTGGCCGATGGGAATGTGGCCATCGCTCTTTTGGGCAACACCATTCCCACCGGAGCCATACTTGTGGTGCTCATCACCATGCTTGGCCCCATCTCCGGCGCGCATTTCAATCCGGCTGTCAGTCTCGTCTTCTGCCTTAAGCGAGAATTGAGCGGCAGCTATGCCCTGGCATATACGGGGGCACAGATTATCGGTGGGCTCATCGGCGTTTGGGCTGCGCATTTGATGTTTGATGAAGGCTTGTTGCAATTCTCATTGAAGGCTCGCACCGGTGGCTCACAATGGGTTGCTGAGGCCGTGGCCACGTTCGGGCTCATCGTCACCATTCTTGCCACCCTCAAGGCCCGCGCCAGCGCTGTGCCCATGGCGGTGGGCCTCTACATAACTGCAGCCTACTGGTTCACCGCGTCCACGTCATTTGCCAATCCGGCGGTGACGATAGCGCGGGGATTCTCCGACACTTTCGCCGGCATTCGCCCGCTTGATGTGCCGCTTTTCATTGCGGCCCAACTGGTGGCTGCCGTCTTGGCGCTGGCCTACTGCAATTGGCAATTGCGCACCACCAAACCAGACACCAAAACCGCTTAGCAAGAGGACAGGCCAGTGAGCATTGTCATTCATCACAACCCCGAGTGCGGCACATCCCGCAATGTTCTGGAGATCATCCGCGGCTTTGCGGGCGAGCCAATTGTCATTGAGTACATTCAGGAAGGCTGGACGGGCCCGCAGCTTCTGGCCTTGTTTGCTGCCGCAGATCTAACGCCCCGCACCGCTCTGCGCACCAGCAAATCCCCCGCCGAGGAATTGGGTCTCACTGATCCAGCTGTGTACGACGAGGCTATACTCGACGCTATGCTGACGCACCCTGTGTTAGTGAACCGTCCAATCGTGTGCACCCCAAAAGGTGTCAAACTGTGCCGACCATCGGAAACCGTATTTGAGCTTTTGGATGTCCAAAGCGGTGCCAGCTTCACCAAAGAAGACGGGGAAAAGGTGGTCGCGCCATGAGCTCCGCAAATGACATGCCGAACCTTCAAGCCGAAGAGTTGCATCAGCCGGACGTTGCGCGGCTTGAGGGAAATCATGGCCTCGACCACCCGCCACGCGTTCTGATGCTCTATGGCTCATTACGGCAGCGCTCTTTTTCACGGCTTGTTTCGGAAGAAGCGGCGCGCGTGCTGGAAGCGCTGGGCGCAGAAGTGCGCACCTTCGATCCCACCGGACTGCCCCTGCCCGACGGCGCACCGGACAGCCATGAGAAGGTGCAGGAACTGCGCGAGCTGTCATTGTGGTCGGAAGCTCAGGTCTGGTGCTCGCCGGAGCGCCACGGCGCAATGACGGGCATCATGAAGGCCCAGATCGACTGGTTGCCACTATCGCCCATAGGCGGCGTGCGCCCGACACAGGGCCGGACACTGGCGGTGATGCAGGTTTGCGGCGGCTCGCAAAGCTTCAATGCGGTCAATCAGATGCGCATTCTGGGCCGCTGGATGCGTATGATCACCATTCCCAACCAGTCTTCCGTCGCCAAGGCATGGAATGAGTTTGACGATAACAACCGCATGAAGCCTTCGCCATATTACAATCGCATCGTGGATGTGATGGAAGAGCTAATGAAGTTCACCCATCTGACGCGGGGCCACGCCGATTACCTCGTAGACCGATATTCCGAGCGGGTCGAAACGCGCGAGCAATTGTCCAAGCGCGTGAATCAAGGAGCTATCTAGCTCTTTGCAAGCTATGCCGAGCGATGTTCTCGCCCCCTTGTCCAACCACTTTTGGGCGTGGCTCAACTTCGCAAGGGCATTCACACGATACGCCGGGGATCAATCGGAGCGAAAGCTGCCTACCTGGACGGCTGGCTAACAGGCACCTTTATCTCAAACTGCCAATCAAGCGATTTCAGGCCAAACGCGCACAAGCAATTTTGACCTGTTTTCGCGGCTTTCTTGTGCAATAGACGCTCCATGAAAAGCCTTCTGATAAGCCCCACACTATCGCTCCATCGCCTGGCCCTGTTTTCTGGCCTTACCGCCCTTGCAATCGTGGGCAGCGCATGGGTGTTTCAGCTGATCGGCTACGTGCCATGCCAGGTGTGCCTTTGGCAGCGTGTGCCTTACTACATTGCCGGACCATTGCTGATAATTGGCGGTGCAATGTCGATGCGAGGCATGATACCGGACACAATAGTACGCACCATAATCGTGCTTGGAGCCGCCATAATTGCGGTCAGCGGCCTGATTGGGATCTACCATTCAGGTGTGGAGTGGGGCTATTGGCCCGGTCCTGAAAGCTGTGGCGTGGGCGGCGTCTTCACCGCAAGCGATGCCGACGATCTGTTCAACTCCCTCGCCAGCACAAAGCCACCGGCTTGCGACGAAGCAGCTGGCCGCTTTCTTGGCTTAAGCTTTGCCGGCTGGAACGTGATCGCCGCCTTCGGTTTAGCAGCTATGATGCTCTGGGCCTTAAAACGTGCAGCAAACCCGCAAATGGCCGGCCAATCGA
>JBCDIB010000243.1:0-4195 GCA_038749385.1 Pseudomonadota bacterium
TCACGCGCGAGCAGACGCAGCGGCAGACCGATCACGCCATTTGGGTGCGCCACCATGCGCTCCAGTGCGTAGTGAGTTTTGCCCGTGTTGGTCGGCCCCAAAATGGCCGTGACACCGGACCCGGGAAACGAGCGGTCGCGCAACTGGGCAGCACTTGGCCTGACCCGAGGCTGAAGGCGCGGTGTAGTGTTGAGGGTGGACATGGAAACCTGGCACTCGAAAACTGGGCGCACGAAAGGGCGTTGCAGAAAATATGGTGTCGCACAGGGTGCAAGTAAACCGGCGCGGCATCCCGCGAGCCGACCATCAACCGCTGACTGCCCCCCTTCTTGCCGCCGGCGTCTCCCCAAAGTGCTTACAAACAATGAAGCAGGTGCCTGCGTACCTGCAACCAATTGCAAGAAACGGAACATGGACAGAACGAATCGGGCCCGAATCGGCTTTCCGGCCGCGTTCCCTTTCAGTTCACGCCCTCAGTAGCCCCATCGGCAGACATCAGACGCTATATGTAGATGACGCCAGAATGCAGCGCTTGAGGCAAGATGAGCAGCGTTAAGGGGCGCGTTTCAAATCGGGACTGCCGAGTTGGTAGCCGGCGCGGCAACGTCACGGAGTTCTAATGATTTCCTACCGCTGGTGACAGAAGTGGGGGACGCGTTTTCACATATGGGCCATAAAGAGAACAGTGGGGGACCGAATCGGAGATAGCAGAGGGTTCCAGATCTGTTCACGCCATATAAAGGTGCGGAAAGCCCACCACACCACCATATATGTGAATGCGGCATATCCGGCTTAAGTGGCCGATGCGTTGGGCTTCATGCATTTGTTTCAAATTGAAGCGAATTATCCTGTTTGGACTATTGCGCCGCCACCACCAGCTTGCCGAAACGCATGGAAAAACTCAGGCGGCTGGCGACGAAGGCATTGCTGTCCCCCAACCGGGCAAAGGTAATGCGCATGGTCTTGTTGTTTTGCAGCCGCTTGATCGACTTGTCGTCGGGGATGTGACCGGCCACAGGCACGTAGCGCGCGGCGCAGGTGACGGTAGGCCCATCTATGCCTGGCACACCCGGGCCACCAAGCTCAGCGAGGGAGAGGCGCACATCGTACACCTCATTGCCATCGAAAAGCCGAACGGTACGCCCGCATACGCCGGAAAGGTCATTCTTCATATTCATAGGCATGGTGAGGAACAGCCCGCTCGCCGGGTCACGCGCGCCCTCCAGACTTGCCGGTGTGATGGGAAGGCGCACTGGTGAACGTGTTTTTTCAGGCTCGAAGCTGAAGCCCACCACATTGCCACCCTTATAGGTCATGGAGATCTTTTCGCGCTCATCCTTGCGGGTCTGATCGGCGAAATATGATGTCGGCACGATGCGGCCATCGCTTCTGCGCCCACCCTTCACTGAAACCGTACCTTTGAATTTCGCAAAGGCCGCCGCCAGACCGGCTGTGCGCACAGAACCATTGATGGAGTAACTCTTATCATTGAGGCTCAGATTGGACTGCATGGTGCCAATGGTGATGCCCGCTGCAGTGGCCTTCCAATTGATCGTATAGTCTGCAGCTTTAACCGCGGTGGTGCTGGCCAAAACCAGGCTCGCTGCAAGCGGTGGGAGTATGCGTTTGAACTTCATCTTAGATCTTTCATTGGGCTGCACTGATAGTTGGCCGCGCCCTGTTTGAAGTCCACTTTGCGGTGCTGATAAGGCAGGGTGCGGGCTTGGGTCTAGATTCAGGTTGACGAAAACCAGCTTGCCCCATATGACACGCCACACAGTGAGCGGGCGAAATGCGTCCGCTTTTCCATTTCAGACATTACGGGTGAATCCATGTCCCGCCGCTGCGAATTGACTGGCAAAGGTGTCCAGTCCGGTAACAATGTGAGCCACGCGAACAATAAGACGCGTCGCCGCTTCCTGCCAAACCTGGTCGATGTGACCCTCTTGAGCGAAAGCCTTGGTCAGAAGTTCAAACTGCGTGTCTCCGCAAGTGCCCTGCGCACGGTCGAGCACCGTGGTGGCCTTGATGCTTTCATGGCGAAAGCCAAGAAGGACGAGCTGTCCGCCGGAGCGCTTAAAATCAAGCGCCAGATCGAGAAGAAATCTGCCGAAGCCGCTTGAGGCACTTGGCAGACTGAATTGAAAGCGGGTCCTTTTCCCAAGAGGTAGGGTCCGCTTTTTTACATGTGAATGCTGGTGCCATCTCCCAGCGAGGTTCTGCGGACGCAAAGCCTGAACCAAAAATGGAGCTCCTGATGAGCCAATCCCTTTCTGCACCCTCCCGCTCCGCGCTGATCGCCTTCATCTTAGCCATGGCGGTGGTGGTCGTCTGCTCGAACGTTCTGGTCAACTTCCCGGTCATGGTTGAGGTCGGCAGCGTCAATCTGGGCGATCTTCTGACATGGGGTGCTTTTACCTACCCTGCAGCGTTCCTGATCACAGATCTGACCAACCGCCGCTTTGGCCCGTCCAAGGCACGCCGCGTGGTATTTGTAGGCTTTGCGCTGGCGGTGGTCTGCTCGATCATCGTGCCGCAACTTTTGTTCAACATGGGCCTGTTCCCGTTTGAAATGTCCACCTCGCGCCTTGCCCGCATCGCCGTTGCATCGGGCACCGCGTTTCTTTTGGCCCAATTGCTGGACGTGCTGATTTTTGACCGCTTGCGCCGCGGCGAATGGTGGAAGCCACCGCTGGTGTCGTCCCTCATCGGCTCGACCCTCGACACGGTCTTGTTCTTCACCATCGCGTTTGCGGCGGGCTTTGTGTTCCTTGGTGAGAACGATGGTTTCGCACTGGAAAACGCCCCGTTCCTGGCCATCAGCGCCACGGAAGCGCCGCGTTGGATGTCCTGGGCCATTGGTGATCTGGGCGTGAAAATTCTGATGGGGCTGGTGATGCTCATCCCCTACAGCGTGCTCCGCAATGTGATCGCGCCGAAAGACGCGGTTGCGGCTTAACCGTCGTAGCGAAATTCGAGATAGATTGTCTGCTGCAGAAAGCTCAAATTATCGTCTGAAATCAGACTGACGATCGTCTCGCCCGCCACGTTCTGCCACACGCTCATGCCTTCCATATTGTCGATGGCCTGAGCGAGGCTGGCCTGCAGGATGACTTCGCCGTCGACAGTTTCGCCCGGTGCAATGTCGGCGCTGTTGATCTGTCGAATACGCATGCCAAGGCCCGTGCCAAGACTGAAGCGTCTTTCCAAAAGCAATAGCTGGCCGTCGGGCAGAAACGCTGCATCGGTCACGTTGAAATCATCACGCGCCTTGACGAAGAACGTGCCGCGCCTTGGGCCAGACAACACAAAGGCGAACAGATCACCCTGTGGGTTGATACTGCCTTCGGAAATCGCCACCAAATTCCCAGCGCCAACGGATGAAGTTGCGGGCGCGGCGGCGAGGGCCTCAAGCCCTTCATTCTGGCGCAATTCGTGGACAGGAAACGGATAGGGCACTTTGCGCGCCGCAGCCGGAATGCCTTCCCCGGGAACGCTATATTCCCGCACGATATCCAGCCGTTCGAACGAGACGAACGCGCGGCCCCTAAGTACGGCAAGGCCTTCGGCATCCTTGTCTTGCTTGCGCCGGGCCACTTGACCGGACGGGTCTGCAATGTCCGCCAAATGGGCCGAGAAGGTTGGGGAAACGTCGCCGCCTGGTTGGCGCTGCAAGTCGGCACGGAGCCATTTGCCCCTGTCGCTGATGGCCAATAATTGATTGCCGCCCTCACTGATGTGGAGGCCGGAAAAGCCGCCAAATTCTGAATGGCTAGCGTCCCACACGCCGCCGCGAAGAAAGCTGAAACTGCCAAATCGGGTGCGGGTTGGCTGGGAAGCATCGAAGGCTGGGATTGGCTTCCAGCTTATTTCTATCTGGCCCTCAGCAAAAGCGGCGTGGGGACACAGCGCAAGCAGGGCGCTGACTGCCACCACACGCCAGCCACTGAGAGCAGCGACCATCTGCGTCAGCTGGCCCGTTTCAACCGGCCTAGGCCCCGGCGCCCCGACAGTTTCTCCTCGGTGAACAATTCCGCCAACTGATCCGTCATAGCACCCGCCAGCTCTTCAGCGTCCAAAATGGTCACCGCACGACGGTAATAGCGGGTCACATCATGACCGATGCCTATGGCCAGCAATTCCACCGGGCTCTTGTTCTCGATCTCCGAAATTACATAACGCAGATGCTTTTCGA
>JBCDIB010000244.1:0-4190 GCA_038749385.1 Pseudomonadota bacterium
GATCCACCAATCCATCTGCCACCGCCACACCCATGGCCACCGACAATATGCTTTTGGCCATGGACCAGGATATACGCAGGTCGTCGGGGCCCGTACCGAGAAAATATTCCTCATGCGCAATCTTGCCATCGCGCAATATCAGGAGGGAGGTTGTGGCCGTATCCGCGAGATATTCCGCGACGTCGAGAGTTTCGCCGGCTACATCAAGTGTGGCCGGAAGGGGTAGCGGCTGGACCGAAAATGTTTCCACATCTCCTGTTACGGGCACCGGACGCGACCGAAACATGGTGTCCATGGATGAAAAGTTTTCCACGATGCGCTCTTCCGAGAACAGCGTGTTGACAGCCAGCAAACGCCCAATTTCTTCCGCCCGCCATATCGCTAAGGCCGCTATGGCCACCACAATGACACCCAGTCCAAGCAGCACTTTGCGCAGCATGGTACGAACCTCCCCATTTCGAGATGGAGAAGCTGACTGACGAGTACGTGAACGTCAATATTTTGATGGTTCTAGCCGCAGCGCCCTGTTTGTTCGCTTGTTCCAGCCCTTTTCCAGCTCTTGCGTTGCTGGCAGGCAGTGGAGCCTGGCACCGGTGCAACCCTAATGGCCGCGTCCAGACTGGCTTGACGCAAAACAGCTTCAGCTCTCAGCCAAACGTGCCAGCAGCGTTGCCAAGGCCTCTGGCTGATCGTCAGGCAGAGCGATGTTTAGCGTCAGGATCATGTCGCCATTTGCTCCGTCGGCGCCTTTTTTGGCTGGCAGGCCTTTGCCCTTCAGCCGGAAGGTTTTGCCTCCGTTTGTCCAAGGGGCAACAGTGAGGGCCAGCGCACCGCGGGGGGTGGTGGCACGGGCTTTGCCACCATTCACCGCCACATCCAGAGGCGCATCAAATGTGCCCAAAATGTCGTTACCCCTGACCGTCCATCCTTTTTCAGGGCGCAGGCCAATCTCCAGCATCAAGTCGCTTTTCTGGCTGTATTGATCGGTTTGTCCTTGGCCTCGGAGGCGAATGACATCGCCGTCGCGCGTGCCTGGGGGGATGGAGACGGCAAGTTTTCGGCCTCCCGTTTCGACGCTCACTTTGTCGGAGCCCAGAAGATCTGCGATGGTAAGGATGACTTTGGCCCGGGTTTCCGGTGCTGGCGCTTGACGGCGGGCAGAAGGGCCGCCGCCCCCGAATCCACCGCCAAATCCATTTCCAAAGCCGCCGCCCCCGCCGCCAGAGAACATCTGGCGTAAAATATCCTCCGCGCTGCTGCCTCTACCCCCATTGGGACCGCCCCTTGAGCCGCCGCCCATATCTGCGAAGGGGCCACCTTGGCCAAACGGGTCACGGCCTCCCCGTGGCCCACCGCCGAAACCACCGAAACCGCCAAAGGTCGCCTTCTCAGTGCCATCAGCGTCTATTTCCCCCCGGTCGAAGCGCGCGCGTTTCTCGCCATCCCTCAAGATCTCATAGGCTTGATTGACCTCGGCGAACTTCGCCTGCGCACGGGCTTTGGCCTTCTCGTCAGTGCCTGCGGTGTCCGGGTGATGCTGTTTAGCGAGTTTTCTAAAAGCGCTCTTGATGGCAGCCGCGTCAGCGGATTTTGCCACGCCGAGCACTCGGTAGGGATCCTGAGCCATCGCTATAAACCTGCCAGAAAATGATGTGCCGACCGGCGGCCAACAATGTTGCAATTATGCAACATAGATATTGGTGGAGATGAGAGGTTTCAAGCCCGTGTTGGCTGCGCGCGATGTTTGGTTTTAACCAACTGATTTGGGCCTGAACCAGGACAATACCCACTGCCCGGCGCTTAGTTCGCAGGCCTTGCCGTCATAAAGCGATATACCGGTGTAGTTTTCCAGCGTGCTGAGGAAGCTGAAGCAGCGTTTGTCGCCATCGGTAATGGCCTGTTCTATGGCTGTGATGGTGCCTGAATTGCCGGTTTGCTCATTGGCCCAGGACAGCACCATGGGGCTCTCACCATTGTCGCCGATTGCTTTGGCCCCGCCAATGACCGAGGCGATCATGGCTTGGTCCGAAGACACTCCTGAGGGTTTGGTTGTGCTGGCCGTTGTGGTGGGATCAATGACCGATGTGGGCGCCAGTTCCGCAATATCTGTGGTCCGGCCGCAGGCGGTGAGGGCGAGCAAAAAAGCAAGGGACGCAAGGCGCGCCGTCGAGCGAATATTGGTCGAGCGGCTATTGACTGCGTCAACAACGCCGCCTGATACGCCCCAACCGGTCTTGCCCATTTGCATTTGCGTACGCACTTTTCACTCAACTTTGCGCGCGGTATCAGCCTTTTAAGCTCGCAGTCCAAACTGCACCGCGCGTTTTCACACGCCACCATTTTTTACTTAGGACCACAGGATATGGCCGAAACCTTAAATTTTGATTCACTTTGTAATGACGCGGTGAGGCCTTCCCTCGATCAGAGTTCGATCAATCCATTGACCCTGGCCAATGAGTGGATTGCTCAGGCCCAAGAAACCGAACCCGAAGACCACAACGCTATGGCTCTGGCTACGGCAGACGCCGACGGCCTGCCGGATGTGCGGATGGTTTTGCTGAAGGGGTTTGACGCGGATTCAACGTCGGGGGGATTCATTTTCTACACCAATATGACCAGCGCCAAGGGCGGCCAGATATTGGCCAACGGGCAGGCGGCCATTAATTTTCACTGGAAGAGCAGGCGCCGCGTGTTGCGGGCGCGGGGACAGTTGGTGCGTGTGTCTGAGGACTTGTCAGACGCCTATTTTCAATCCCGCGGACGCGGCAGCCGGTTTGCGTCCATTGCGTCGGACCAGTCATCGACGCTTCCCACGCGCGCTGAACTGATGGCGCGGGTTGGGGATCTTGAAGACAGATTCGGTGCTGACGATGCAACTGGCCAGCACGTTCCGCGGCCAGACCATTGGTATGGTCATAAGCTCGTGCCGGAATCAGTCGAGTTTTGGCAGGATGGCGAACACCGCATGCACGACCGATTCCGGTTTGAACGGCACGCCGACGGATGGACCGTGCAGCGGCTCAACCCTTAGCCATAAGTCACTATATCGAATACTGAGATGCCGTCTTTCCCGCCGGTGCACATGGCCACCAAGCGTGCGCCGACCGCCCGGTGATCGGCATCGTTGGCATAGGTGGCCAGTGCCGCAGGGCTGTCAAAGCCGATGATGAAACCGTGGGTGTAGCCGGGCGTCGAGTTTTCAAAATCTTCGTTAGGGCCATACCGCAGGTTCGAAGCACCCTCCAGTTTCTCAACAATTGCTGAGAGATCGCGCATGGCGGGTGCGAACAGATCAGTCTCGCCATCATCGACTTTAAGGAACACGCAGTGCTCCAATCGCTGGCCGCTCATAGCGCCTCGCTCATACCCGTGGGCCGCGTCTGAGACCGCCAAAGCCTGTCAATTTCACGCCTGTGTGCCGCCTATCGTTATGGCATTCATGCGAAGGGTTGGCTGGCCCACCCCAACGGGCACCCATTGGCCTGCCTTGCCGCAATTGCCGACGCCCGTGTCGAGTGCCATGTCGTTGGCCACCATGGCGACGCGCTTCATGTCTTCCGGGCCGTTACCGATCATCATGACACCCTTGAGTGGCTCTGCAATCTTGCCGTTGCGCAGGCGATAGGCCTCGGTGCAGTCGAACACATATTTGCCGGAGGTTATGTCCACTTGGCCACCGCCAAAGGACACTGCGTAAATACCATCCTTAACGCTTTCGATCACTTCGTCGGGGCTGTAACTGCCATTTACCATATAGGTGTTTGTCATGCGCGGCATTGGGGCGTGGGCGTAGGATTGGCGGCGGCCATTGCCGGTGGCTTTCATGCCCATAAGGCGTGCGTTCTGCCGGTCCTGCATGTAGTTGACCAGCTTGCCGTCCTCGATCAGAACAGTGCGGCTTGAAGGCGTGCCTTCATCGTCCACCGAAATAGAGCCCCGGCGGTCGTCAAATGTGCCTTGATCCACCACTGTCACACCCTTGGCTGCGACCTGCTCGCCCATCAGGCCTGCGAACGCCGAAGTGCCTTTGCGGTTGAAATCGCCCTCAAGGCCGTGGCCCACCGCTTCGTGCAGCATCACGCCGGGCCAGCCCGGGCCGAGCACAATGTCGAACTCGCCCGCCGGGGCGGCTACAGCGTCGAGATTGTTCAAGGCCTGCTTGAGGGCGTGGTCGATGCCGTGGTTCCAGC
>JBCDIB010000245.1:0-4182 GCA_038749385.1 Pseudomonadota bacterium
GGACAGCCAGCCCACCAAAGGCAACATTGAAGGCGGCTTGACCACGATTGAAGAGAAAGCTCTGGGCAATCTCGAGAAAATCGGTCGCACGAGCCGTTACATCGACATTCTCGAGCCAGCTGAAATGCCGGAAAGCGGCAACGGTCTGTACTTCATGGATTCGTCATCTGCCGCCGCCGAGTGCGTGACGCTCATGGCCGCTGGCGGTGCCGTGGTGCACACCTTCCCGACAGGGCAGGGCAACGTGGTGGGCAACCCGATTGTGCCAGTGATCAAGATCACGGCGAACCCGCGCACCGTGCGCACCATGGGTGAGCATGTGGATGTGGACGTGTCGGGCATTCTGCGCCGCGAGCAGACTATTGAAGAGGCAGGCGACGCCTTGATCGACATGATTGTGCGCACCGCCAACGGCCGCAACACCGCGGCCGAGGCACTTGGCCACCGCGAGTTCTCGATGACGAAGCTTTACCGCTCGGCCTAACGCTGGTGGTCGGGTTGAGGGCCTGGAAGAAATGGATCGGCGCGGCAGTGATTACCGCGCCGATTTGCATTGCGCTGCCCTTCGGATTTTTCAGCTTCGCGTGGGCCGGTACGGTGACCTGTTCCGCAAGCGGCACCGAAATTGAGACGCGAGCCTTGCCCGTAAGCGGCGCAAACTTCAGCGCCTATTGTTTGCCTTGCGTTGCTGCCTTGCGGACGTTTTTGCGTGAAGATGCGGCGGATGTCGTAGAGCGAGCATATGAGGCGCTTGCGGCGTCTCATCCGGACTTGGAATCTGTTTACGCCGAGATGGGGTTTCCTTGGGGTGGACGGTTTCCGCCGCATCGCACTCACCGTGAGGGCTTATCAGCAGACTTTCACGTACCGCTCACAGGTGGTGGTCAGATCCCCATGAATCCGGGCAACCGTTATGGATATGACGTGGACTTCGACGCACAAGGTGTTGGGCCAGCGGGCACAATCAACTTCAGGGCAATCGCGCTTCACCTACGGGCGCTGGACGCAGCTGCTCGCGCAAAGGGCGGTCGAGTGGGCCGCGTGTTTTTCGCGCCGGACCTACAGGATGAGCTGTTCAGCGTGCCGGAAGGCCAGGGGTTAGCCAGCCTGATTTCGTTCAACCAGCGCCAGAGCTGGGTGCGCCATGACGACCACTACCACGTGGACTTCCTGCTGCCTTGCTCGGCGGAATGACTCCGTAAGCGCTGATTGCCAAAGGAGCCGGGAGCGGGTCGAGTGAACGCTCGCTTGTGAAGCCTACCCAATCTTGACTTTTCATAATATCCTCATATTTCTAGTTATATAGAAATATGAGGATATTATGAATGTTGCCGTTCTCGCCGAAGGGTTTTCGGCCCTGGGTGCACAACCGAGACTTGCCGTATTGCGATCACTAGTGCGGGCGGGCCGAAGCGGCCTGACCGTTGGAGAGGTGCAGGGACGCACAGGTATGCCCGCGTCAACCCTGTCGCATCACCTCAAAACGCTTTCCGATGCAGGGCTTGTGGATCAGGAGAAGATCGGTCGCTCGATCATCAACCGCGCTAACTTCAAGCTTTTGGAGACCTTGGCCGACTTTATCCGCGATGAGTGCTGTGTGGATGAGGTTGAGCGAAAATGACGGGCGCCACAGATACATCTCCCCAACGTGTTGGACTCGGCGCTTCGCTCGACTGGTTGAAAACACCATGGACAATCGTTCTTGCCGCGCCTTTGCTGGTCGCGCTTATCGATCCATCCAATGCAATTCCTGTTGTCCGGTTTGCCGTGAGGGCGTTGATCTCAACGCTGCCCTATATCGCTTTCGCTGTTTTCCTCATCGCGGCGCTTAAGGCGGCAGGGGCAGAGGCCGCCATAGCCAAGGCCTTTCAAGGTCGCGAAAACCGAATGATCGTTCTCGCTGCGTTGTTCGGCGGCTTGGCGCCCTTCTGTTCCTGCGAAGTTATTCCGTTCATCGCGGGTCTATTGGCTCTCGGAGCCCCAATCTCCGCGGTGATGGCTTTCTGGCTCGCATCGCCATTGATTGATCCACCAACCTTGCTGATAACCGCGGCGGCCTTGGGCTGGCCCTTCGCCATTGGCAAAGCGGTGTCGGCGGTGGCGCTGGGCCTGTTTGGTGGTTTTGCCATGAAGCTGCTGCTTCGCTTCGGCGCCTTCTCAGACCCTCTCCGCGCTTATCAGCGTTCCGGATGTGGCTGCGGGCCGGACCCGTTTAGTGGTCGACCTGTTTGGGCGTTCTGGAAAGAAGGGGCCCGGCGTACGGTGTTCCGTGCAGAAGCGCTGCACAATGCAGCCTTCCTCATAAAATGGTTGGCGCTGGCCTACACGCTGGAAGCCCTGCTGGTGACATACGTGCCCGCAACCGTCATCGCGTCGCTCGTTGGGGGAGAGGGCATTCAACCTATTGCCACAGCTGCGCTGGTTGGCATGCCCGCCTATCTCAATTCATACGTTGCTCCAGCCTTATTGGCCGGTTTGATGGAGCAGGGCATGACGGCGGGCGCTGCAATGGCCTTCATGGTGGCAGGAGCAGTCAGCTCAGTTCCCGCCATGGCAGCGGTGTGGTCCTTGGTGAAACGGCCCGTGTTCGCAGCTTACCTTGTCTTGGGTGTCGGTGGGGCGATCGTATCAGGCGTCATCTTCCAAATGGTCATCAACGCCTAGTCTAAGGGCATGTTGCCAGTCAGCTTGCCTCGTCTGCTATGATGCTCCCAATCAGACTGCAATCCTCCACTGTGAAACTCAGCGGTATCCGCATATCCATGAGGCGAGCAAGGATGCGTTTGGATTGCGGCAACTCCTGCGGTGGGGCGTATGTCCAACTGTCGTAGCGGCTGGTGAAGCCAACGGGTTGGCCATCGCCAAACCATTTTAACTCAATGCCCCGCGCTGCGCATCGTCTCACGAAATCACGGGCGGCGTTGTCGTCGCTTTCGGGAATGAGAAATTGAATGGATGAGCCCACGATACTCTCTGCCTTCGGCCGCTCGATGATTGTCAGCTCTTCGCTCCTTTTCAACTCCGCCTCCACGGCGAAGTAGCGCTTATTCCAGCGCTGGATATTGCGGCGGAGGTCTGGCAATTGAGCGCGAAGAATTGCGGCCCGCAGATTGTCCATCCGGGAGGAGCAGTTGGGCATTTCCAGCCGTGCGGTGGCGTATGCTTCTTCACCCGGGCGGGCGAGGTGACGCGCGTAAAGCATATAGCTGCCCGACAGGACCGTAGCGCGGGCCATCACGTCCGGGTCGGCGGTGGTTAGAAAGCCGCCCTCTCCAGAGTTCATGTGCTTGTAGGTCTGGGTCGAGAAGCATGCCACCAAACCGAAATTGCCGCTTGGCCTGCCATTCCACGCCGCACCCATTGTGTGGGCGCAGTCTTCGATCATGCGCGCACCATGGGCGTCCACCAGCGCCGTCAGTTTTTCCATATCCGCCAGATGGCCACGCATGTGGGAGGCGAGGAATATCTTGGCGCCTGTGCTTTCAAACTTCGCCGCGAGGTCGTCCAGGTCCACCGTCAGCTCGGCACTTGTTTCAACAAAGATCGGCACACCGCCTGCCGCCGCGATGGCACCTGGCACGGGGGCCAGCGTAAAGGCGTTGGTCAGGACTGGCTCGCCAGCCTTCAAACCCAAGGCGCGCAAAGCGATTTGCATGGCAGCGCCGCCAGACCCTGTCGCCAGACAAAAAGGTACGCCCTGCCAGGCGGCATATTCAGCTTCCAATTCGGCTACGTCACCAGCCTCGCCATCCAGCGTGTTGTAGCGGTGCAAGCGGCCCGTACGCATTACCTCAACTGCTCGCGCGATTGCCGCTTCGCCAAGCGGCTCCTGCTGGGTGAAGGGTTTGTCGAAATGCAGTTTTGGAGCAGCATTAAGCATCGGAGGATGGGGCCCAGAGATTGATATCCTGATCGATGGCGTAGCTGTCGATTTCTGCAAGCTCTTCAGTTGTAAAACCGAGATTATTGATCGCGCCAGCACAATCCACGATTTGCTCTGGCTTTGATGCACCAATCAGAGCTGTTGTTATACCACCGTCTCGCAACACCCAGGCAATTGCCATCTGAGCCAGCGTTTGCCCACGTCGCTGGGCGATGTCATTGAGGCCTTTAATGCGGCGGATCGCTTCGTCGGAGATCATGTTCGGATCAAGTGACTTGTCTTGCGCCGCGCGGCTGCCA
>JBCDIB010000246.1:0-4181 GCA_038749385.1 Pseudomonadota bacterium
AACACCTCAAACCAAGTGATCTGCTCCATAATATCCGTCACAGCAGTCTGAAAACCCAAGCCAGCAGGTGTCGGTGCGCCGAAACCCAGAGAACCGTCAGAGTCCGGCAAAACCGCGCTCTGCGCAGCGGCAAGGGTGGTGATCATCAAATATGTTGCGGTGGCGGCGAAGGCGCCAAGCGCGGCACGAAGCTGCATAACTGTCTCTCACTATGCTTGTAGGCAGCAAAGATCGCGTCTGCCCAATCCCAGTCGTCAAACCATGCCCCACCGCTGGACACAAGCGCGGCGGAGTCGCACCTGTCGGTAAAGCGGCCATGATTTTCGCCGCTTATGACAAGAAGCGCACGCGAACAAAACCCCGCTTTATGCCAAGATGATGCCGCATTGCATGCATCAGGTGAATGTCGCAGAGCCGCAACGGTTCATCCCTACCCCTGCGGCGCGGTGATGCGGTGCGAGAGTTCTGCTACCCACGGACCATAATTTGGTATTGATTCGTGCGCATGGATAAGAACGCGTTGGTCGCACGGCACGACTGCAGCTGCCGAAATGAAGGAAGAAGCCTTGTTAAAACTGCCCTCATGCAGCCCAAATCTCGCTAAGCCGAAAGAAGCTGGCCCCAGAAACGCTGGCTTGAAAAAACTTGCGGTCGCCATCAGCGCCTTCACCATTATGCTTGTCCCCACAGCGTCGGCCTTTGCCCAAAGCGCAGCGTCGGGAGGCGTGCGCTCGTCCCACGGGGCATGGGCCATCGTGTGCGACGTGCCGCCGGGCGCTGCGAGTGAGCAATGCGCGCTGATGCAAAATGTTGTGTCGGCCGAACGCGAAGAAGTTGGCTTGTCGGTTGTTGTCCTCAAAACCGCCGACCGGCAGGGCCGCCTTTTGCGCGTGCTGGCCCCCCTCGGCGTGCTGCTGCCGGTGGGTCTTCGCCTGAACATTGATGGCAAAGACATTGGCCGCGCTTATTTCGTGCGTTGCTTCCAGGATGGGTGCTACGCAGAAGTAGAGCTTGCCGGCGAACTGCTGGAAGTGCTGAAAGCCGGCACCACCGCCACTTTCTCTGTGTTCCAGACACCGGAAGAGGGCATTGGCATTCCCGTCGATTTGACGGGCTTTAGCGATGGGTTTGCCGCACTGCCATAACGGGCCACCAGCAGAGGCGCCGCATTAAGTTGGTTTGCCAGCGGCCCGGGCTTCCTATGTATGGAGTAAAGGAGCTGCCGCCATGACAAACACATACGACACCCCAAACGCCGATCTGCAGACCAAGCTTGATGGCGCGGTCCCTTCACTGCTTGAGCGGTTTGGGACAGACAGCGATGCATTGCGCAATTTGGTCGCCTCGGCCACCGAGGGCTCCGACGATGGCGAATTGTTCGTCGAATATTCTCAATCAGAGAGCCTCGCCTTTGACAATGGACGGCTAAAGGTCGGCGCCTTTAACACCGGTCAGGGTTTTGGCCTGCGGGCAGTGGCTGGCGAGACGGCAGGCTACGCCCATTCCGGCGAACTTTCCATCGGCGCATTGAAACGCTCTGTGGACGCCGTGCGCGCGGTGCGCGGCGGACATGCAGGCAGCTATGCCGCCGCACCGCCGGCCACCAACCAGAAATATTATGGCGACGCCAACCCGCTGGACGGCATGAGCTTCGAAGCCAAGGCTGAACTCCTCCAGGAGATCGACGCCGCAGCCCGCGCCCGCGACCCCCGGGTGCGGCAAGTTTCATGCTCGCTTGGTGCCAGCTGGCAAATCGTCGAAATCCTTCGCGCCGACGGTCACCTGGTCCGCGACATCCGCCCCATGGTGAATATGCGCATCGGCGTTGTAGTGGGTGAAGGCGACCGGCAGGAAAGCGGCAGCTACGGCATTGGCGGGCGTACAGGCTTCGACAATTTCGTCACCATCGACAGCTGGAATCACGGCATCGACCACGCCCTCAAGCAGGCCTTGAACAATCTCGACGCTGTCGCCGCCCCGGCGGGTGAGTTTGACATTGTGCTCGGCCCGGGCTGGCCCGGCGTGATGCTGCACGAAGCGGTGGGCCACGGCCTTGAGGGCGATTTCAACCGTAAGGGCACGTCTGCATTCGCAGGCCTGATGGGCGAGCAGGTCGCGGCCAAGGGTGTGACAGTGGTGGATCAGGGCACATTCGATGACCGCCGGGGCTCTATATCGGTGGACGACGAAGGCACGCCTTCAAGCCGCACTGTGCTGATCGAGGACGGCAAGCTGGTCAACTACATGCAGGACCGGCAGAACGCGCGCCTGATGGGCATGGAAGCCACCGGCAACGGTCGCCGCCAATCCTACGCCCACGCCCCAATGCCGCGGATGACAAACACCTATATGGAAAATGGCAGTTACAGCCCCGACGAAGTGGTCGAAAGCGTCAAGGATGGTATTTACGCCGTGTCCTTTGGCGGTGGCCAGGTGGATATAACCTCCGGCAAATATGTGTTCGACTGCACCGAGGCCTATCGCCTGCGCAACGGTAAGATTGCAGAGCCACTCAAGGGTGTCATGATGATCGGTAACGGCCCCGAAGATATGAAGCGCGTCACCATGGTGGCCAACGACATGGCACTCGACACGGGCGTCGGCAATTGCGGCAAGGCAGGCCAATGGGTGCCCGTTGGGGTGGGCCAGCCAACCCTTCGCATGAATGCCATCACGATAGGCGGCACGCAGGCGTGATAACGGCCTTGAGATTGATAAGTCTTAAGTAATGACCGGACACCAGAATGCGCCAAGATGCGTTGTATCATCTGGTCAACCATGTAGGATCGTAATATGAGAACCATGACAACGAGTGAGCAAAGCTTGATGCGCCGCTATTTCGCCGCGGCAGGTGGCGATATGGCTATTGTCAAAAAAGCGTTAGCACTAGCAAAAGAGAACTCTCGACCAGACTCGTTTTGGCAGAGCCCAAGCACTGTAAGTGAAAGTCTCGTGCTGCAAGAGATAGAGCGATTAACAAAACGCAAGCCAGCCGCTTAATTTGTCTTTGCCGCTCAGCATACAGGCGGTCCTCTTGACAGCGCTTTTTATGCCGGGCCTATGCTTTGTGTCTGGACTGTATTCCAGCGATCAGGTCAACGACCAGCTGGCAACGTTTAAACGCCCCATCAACTTTGCTCTAGCAATTGGTTTTACGCTATTGCTCGTACCTGCCATCAGCTTAGTGGGTGAGGCTTTAGGCATCGGAAAACTTGGAATTGGCCTCTCATGGGTCACATCAGATGCCACAGGCAGCCAAGCCGACATTCATGGAATTCTACAGGGCTTGGCCAGCGCATCACTACTGACGACCGGCGCTTGTGTGCTTGGAGTTCAACTTGGGCGTTTAGGGGCGTGGCTCATAGAGAAACAATGGATCAAAACTGAACTTTTGCACGGTTGGCCGTATGACTACATCTCCAAAGGCCGCATACCTTCAGCGCATGTCCTCACAAATATTGAGAGCGATGGGAACCGGGCAATGTACGAAGGTGTGCTTTCGGAAATACGTACCGATAGTACAGGAGCACTTCTATCCGTCCGACTCGTTCTGGCGACGCGGCGTTCAGTAAGTTTCTCTCACGCCGATGAAAATGCCACCACGCCAGTCAGCACATTTGGCTTGGAACAGGACCTGGACCTGCACATTCCGGGTTCCCAAATCGCCAATATAGCAATTGATGTGGGATCAAGCGCCCTGAATAGATCGGATTTGGCCGACTCGCGAACACTTCCCGAAAGTTTTTATGCAGTTCTTCCGACCTGTTTATCGATTCTTTTCGCTGTCGCATTCATAATCATCGGTCTGCGACTAAACTGCGAGACCATGAACGCTACGGGTTGAGCCGCTGCACGGTCCATCCGTCGGCGTGCCGCTCAAACCGGAATCGGTCGTGCATGCGGTGTTCGCCATCCTGCCAAAACTCGACTGATTCCGGCACGAGCTTATGACCATACCAATGGTCTGGGCGCGGAACGTGCTGGCCAGTTGCATCGTCAGCGCCAAACCTGTCTTCAAGATCCCCAACCCGCGCCATCAGTTCAGCGCGCGTGGGAAGCGTTGATGACTGGTCCGACGCAATGGACGCAAACCGGCTGCCGCGTCCGCGGGATTGAAAATAGGCGTCTGACAAGTCCTCAGACACACGCACCAACTGTCCCCGCGCCCGCAACACGCGGCG
>JBCDIB010000247.1:0-4145 GCA_038749385.1 Pseudomonadota bacterium
CAAACCCGGCCGCAAAACTATTTGGAACGGGTGCAATCCTCGGTCTTCATTCCACGCAAAACATCATCGCTGAAAGTGCGTCACGCCGGTGCACCGGTATCGGTAAAAGATGTGCGCAACACTGTGGCGCGCTTTCTGGGCTATGAGCGAACAAACCGATCGCTGGGCACCTTTTTGCACGGTCATGCAGCGCCACTGCACGACAATGATCCAGCTTCGCCAGAACTGCTCGAATTTGCCGAACAATTGCTCGCTTCAGCCATTGGCGCATCATCGTCCCGGCTGGTGTTGTCGCTTATGTTGCAGCGCCACGAGCAGGTGGGCGAAGAAACGGTGCAACTGCTCAACGATGCATCAGTCGCCATTCAGTACAATCGGGATCTTTTGCAAACCGCCCTGGACAAGGTGGAACAGGGTTTGACCGTGTTTGACCGTTCGCGGCGGCTGGTGTGCTGGAACAATAATTACCGCCAGCTTCTCGATTTACCGCCCAAACTTGGAGAGGTCGGGATCGAGCTATCGGCATTTTACGACGAGCTGTATGACCGCGGAGATCTGGTGGGGGTCAGCTATCCCACATTCCGTGACCGGCTTTTGACGGCCCGCAAACCATGGCAACTGCGCCTGCGCCGCTCCGGCCGCATTTTCGAGATTATATCCAACGACATGCCCGACGGTGGTGTTGTGACGACCTGGAGCGATATCAGCCAATCTGAAGCCGCCGCCCAACAATTGCGTTCGGCCAAGGCCGAGCTTGAGGACCGCGTCGCGGAACGCACCGCGGAACTGACCCGCCTGAATGTCGAGTTGAAAACCGAGCGCGAACGCGCGGACGACGCCAACGCTTCCAAAACACGGTTTCTGGCAGCCGCCGGCCACGACATTCTGCAACCGCTGAACGCGGCACGGCTGTATACGGCTTTCCTGAACGAAAAGGTGGATGAGGGCGAACTGAGCAAAACCGCCATCAATCTGGCTACCTCGCTGGACGCGGTGGAGGACATTCTGGGAGCCGTGCTTGCCATATCCCGCTTGGACGCGGGTCACTGGCAGCCTCAAGTGATCGAGGTTTCGCTGCAAAGCCTTTTCGAGGAATTGCGCTCACAATTTGAGCCGATTGCCGCCGAGCGCGGTCTGCGTTTTTCGGTGGTCCCATCCTCCGCACGCGTTATGGCGGACCGTGGATTGCTCAAGCGCCTCGTGCAGAACCTTGTCTCTAATGCGATCAACTACACGCAGGAAGGTGGCGTGGTGCTGGGCGTGCGGCGCAGCCAGGATGCTAACGGTGACCCAACGGCGGAGATTGCGGTTTATGACACCGGCATGGGCGTTGCCCACAAAGACAGGGAACGCATTTTTGAAGAGTTTCGCCGCCTGCCGGAGAGCCGTCGCACCACCGAAGGGCTGGGCCTTGGCCTATCCATCGTGCAGCGGGTAGCCCATGTGCTGGGCGCGTCAATAGAGTTGGAAAGCGAGCTGGACCGTGGATCCGCTTTCAAGGCCGTGCTGCCAGCGCTACCTCAAGAGGCTGCGCCCGCGGATCCAGCAATTGAGACCAACCAGCCCGCGCCCGCAGCCAATGCGGGTACGAAGAACAAACTCGGTGCCCTCGTGCTGTGCATCGACAATGAACCGTCCATACTCAACGGAATGCATGCACTTATGGGCAATTGGGGTTGCCATGTGCTGACTGCCACAACTCTGGCGGAAGCACGGTTTGAGATACACCGGGCCGGTGCCCAACCGGATATGGTGTTCGCCGACTTTCACCTCGACGACACTGACGGGCTTTCGGTGGTGGATGCCCTGCGCGCCGATGCAAAAGCCCATTTGCCCGCAGCCCTTGTGACGGCTGACAGATCGCCAGAAACCAAAAAACGTGCAGCCGCCCGGGGCCTGACATTGCTGCACAAGCCCATCAAGCCTGCAGCGCTACGGGCCATCCTCGCGCAGGCAAAGCCGTTCAATCAGGCTGCTGAATAGAGCCAAAAATATCTATGTGCTGGCGGCTGAGTTCAAACCCAGCCGGGACAGTTTGATCACCGCTTGGGTGCGGCTGTCCACATTGAGCTTTTGCAGCACGGCTGACACATGGGCCTTCACCGTCGCCTCTGACACGGACAACTCATAGGCAATCTGCTTGTTGAGAAGACCCTCAGCGATCATCGCCAGCACCCGGCTCTGTTGCGGCGTAAGGCTCGACAGGCCTGCCATGGCGGCCTGCGTTTCCTCGTCATCAGGATTGTCGTCAATGTTGGAAGGCGCGGACACCTCCCCGGCCAACACGGTCTCAATGGCAGAACGAATGTCATCAAGGGGCGCGGATTTAGAGATGAAACCCGAGGCACCGAAACCGATAGCCCGGCGCACCGTCACGCCGTCATCGGTGGCAGACACGATGGCGACTGGCAATTGCGGATATTGCGCTCGCAGATGCAGGAGACCAGAGAAGCCGCTGACGCCAGGAATGTCCAGATCCAGCAAAACCAGATCAGGGTCCTCCAGCTCTCCCAGTGCAGTTTTTAGGCTCGTCAGGTCCTCGGCTTCCACGATGCGCGTATCCCCCGACATGCCCTCGACCGCCAACCGCAGGGCATCACGAAACAACGGATGATCTTCTGCAATAACGATACAGCGTTCACCCGCATGTGTTGAAAGATCAGCCATCTGTAAGTCCCCCCATTTTACTCACCTTGTCCGCGCCAACGTTCTCCCAACAGGTCGGCGCGCTTTGCCCGCTTGTTTAACACTGGCGCGGATGCAAAAAGTTGTTGCTGTCTAGCCGCCAATTATCAAGCAAACCATATGACTTGGAGCGAAGGTGCAGATGATTTCGAACAGGTTCGGCCAGACTTTCCGGCGCAACGCACCCGCAGGTGCGACAAACAGCGTTGACAAAGCGCGCCTGGCGCACGCCGTTTGGTTGGCGATTACAGTCGTGCTGATGCCGGTGGTCGGAGGCATAGGAGCCCTTATCAGCGCGCGGCTTGCGCCAGCGTTTTCCGGCTCCCTCGTCATTGCAGCGCTGGTACTTTTGGCGGTAAGCGCAGCGCTCGTGCGCAGCACGCTCGGAGCGCTTGAAGATTTAGAGACTGAAGCGGACATGCATGGCGATACCCCCAATGGCTGAAACCAGCCGCCTTTCGCTGCGCATATTACCGTCCATGGGCGCCGTAATGATCGGCTGCCTCATGGTGGCGGAACGTGCCGGCCTGCCCTCGCAACTCTTTACCCAATTGTTTCTCATCGTGGTGGCCGCCATCATCGGCGCGATTGCATTGGGCACCCGCACGCTGGATGGAAAGCAGTTTTTTCGTCCGGCGCGGGGCGGCTCAGCGACCACACGGGGCGTTGCTATCGCCAGCATGGCTGGCATGGGCCTGTTGCCCATCGCGCTACCAACGGTTTGGCAGGGCGATGCCACCCAAGGCCTTGCGCTTGCATTGGCGGTGGCCATGGGCGGGCTTTTATACATCGCGCTGATTGCCCCGGCGCTTGATCGCAAGGGTTTGCCGGACATTGCGCGGCTCGCCGTGCCGGACCAAAGCCACTGGGCGTTGCGCACATTCATTTATCTTGTGGCGCTGGTGGCTTTACTCGCGACACTCGGGGGGCTGGGAAGCTTCTTCCTGCGCTTTGAAGCGCAACAGGCCCTTGTTCAGGACAGTTTCATCACGCGCGGCGCACTGGCCCTTGCTGTCGCTGTTGCGCTTTTAGGTGGTCGCGCCGGTGCGGTGCGGCTATCGGCTCTCGCTTTGCCCATCTGGCTGTTTGCAGGGGCCGGAATTGTGGCCGTTATGGCTGGATTGGAACTGTCGGCCCTGCGCGAATTATCGAACAATACATTGCTGTCTGCGAAGGCGACCGACGGCACATCTGGCGCAATGACCTTGGCAGGTGCGGCCTCCCATGGCGGCTCCTGCATGATCGTCTGTACAGCGCTGGGCATTGCATTGGGCAATCTGGGCGGTGACGGGCGCGGTCCGATCATTCGGACGCCGCTGCCCTATTTTCTGGCCATGGCAGCGATGCTCATCATCATCGCTGCGCTTGCCACAGGCATGCCAGAGCAAACCCGTGATCAGCAATTTGCCATCTATGCCGCCACGCGGGCGCTGGACCTGCCTATCGTGTTTCAGGCCGCA
>JBCDIB010000248.1:0-4140 GCA_038749385.1 Pseudomonadota bacterium
AATTTGACATTGTCGCTCTTCAACGCGATAGATTTCCCTAGCGCCCGCGACGCTCCATGATGATGTCATGGCCGTCGCGGGCTTTGATTTTTGGGCGGCGCAAGCCGACCCGCTGCAAGTTGGAAAGCGGCAGTTGGAGGTGACATGGCAAACGCTGGTTCTGAACAGAGCGACAATCCGCTTTTCGGTACCTACAACCGTGCCCCTGCAGCCATGGTGCGCGGTGAGGGCGTGTGGGCCTGGGACTCCGATGGCAACAAATGGATGGATTTTGGCTCCGGCATCGCGGTGAACGCGCTGGGCCATGCCCACCCACATTTGGTGGAAGCCGTGCGCGAGCAGGCGGGCCAGATTTGGCACACCTCCAACCTGTTTGAGATCGAAGGTCAAACCAAGCTGGCGCAACGGTTGGTGGACGCCACATTTGCCGACAAAGTGTTCTTCTGCAATTCCGGCGCCGAAGCGCTGGAGGGCTGCATCAAGACCGCCCGACGTTACTTCTACGACCGTGGCGAACCGGACCGTTACGAGATAATCACCTTTGAAGGCGCATTCCACGGTCGCACGCTGGCGACCATCGCCGCAGGTGGGCAGGAGAAATACCTGGAGGGTTTCGGCCCAAAGGCGGCCGGATTCACCCAGGTGCCATTTGGTGATCATGATGCGCTGAAGGCAGCCATCGGCCCGCAAACGGCGGCTATTTTGATAGAGCCCATTCAGGGCGAGGGCGGCGTGCGTCCTGTGCCGGACCAATGTCTGCGCGGCCTGCGCGAGATGTGCGACTCGCACGGCATTTTGCTGATCTATGATGAAGTGCAAACGGGCGTTGGCCGTACGGGCTATATGTACGCCTATGAAAAAGCCGGTGCCGCGCCGGATCTGCTGGCCACCGCGAAGGGCCTTGGCGGTGGCTTTCCCATCGGTGCTTTTCTCGCCACACAGGAAGTGGCGGCGGTGATGGTGCCCGGGACCCATGGCACAACCTTTGGCGGCAACCATATGGCCATGGCCGTGGGCAATGCCGTGCTGGACGTGGTGCTGGAAGATGGTTTTCTGGAAGAAGTGCGGCGCCGCGCGGGCCGTCTGCGCCAGCGCATGGCCCAGATTGTCGACACATATCCCGACCTTGTGGAAGCTGTGAATGGCGAAGGCCTGTTGTCAGGCTTTAAGTGCAAGGTGCCTGCCGCGGGTCTTGTCGCCGCCATGCACGCCGAGCATCTGATCACCATTCCGGCGGGCGGCAATGTCATCCGTATTTTGCCGCCGCTCAATGTGGCGGATGAAGAGATCGACGAGGCCATGGCCCGCGTTGATCGCGCCTTCAGCGGCGTGCAAGCCGCTTAGGCCGCCTTTTGATACACCTGTTTTTCAGTTTTCTCAGATGGACCTCGCGCCATGACCACCAATCATTTCCTCGACCTATCGCACTTCACGCCCGCTCAACTGACGGCCATGCTGGACGATGCCGCGGCCATGAAGGCTACCAAAGAAGGCCGGTTCGCCAACGGACCATTGACCGGCAAAGTCCTGGCCATGATCTTTGACAAGCCGTCGACCCGCACACGTGTCTCTTTCGATGTGGGCATGCGCCAATTGGGCGGCGAGACGCTGATCCTGGCACCAGGCGATACTCAGCTCGGTCGTGGGGAAACAATTGCGGACACGGCGCGGGTCCTATCACGTTATGTGGACGCCATCATGATCCGCACGGGCGCACATGACCGCCTGACGCAATTGGCCAAATACGCCACCGTGCCGGTCATCAATGGTCTGACCGACGACACCCACCCCTGCCAGATCATGGCGGATGTGCTGACCATGCGCGAGCGCTGGGGCAGTCTGGAGGGCCGCACCGTGGCCTGGGTAGGCCCGCAGAACAATGTGCTCAACTCCTTCATGGAGGCGGCAACGGCGTTTGGCTTCAAGCTGCGCATTGGCACGCCTGAGGAGCACCCTGCAGACCCGCGTTTTCTCAAACCCGCACTGGAGGCCGGGGCTCACATTGAGATTTTTCATGATGCGGAAAGCGCCGTGGCCGGAGCGGATGCCGTCGTGACTGACACTTGGGTGTCCATGCATGAGGACGGCGACGGGAGGGGCCACAATGTATTTGCGCCGTTTCAGGTCAATGACGAGTTGATGGCCAAGGCTGCCCCTGATGCGATCTTTCTGCATTGCCTGCCTGCGCACCGCAATGAAGAGGTCACAGATGCAGTTATGGACGGCCCGCAATCTGTGGTTTTTGACGAAGCCGAGAACCGCTTGCATGCCCAAAAGGCCGTCCTGACCCATGTCATGGGTGAGGGTTAGTTCTTCAGCGCATTGGCGCGCCTTGCAGCTCCGGGGTGCCATACCTAATTAGGCAACTTGCACATCTAAACTGCCGCCGGTCTAAAATTCGGCTATAATCTGGAATGGGCGGCATAGGATCAAGACTATGACAAGCGGTGACATGGAAAACACCCAGCCCACGACAGCTGGCAATGACGATACGCGCGGCGCGACCGGCATTGACGCGCGTGCCAACCCCCACGCACTGAACCGTGTGCTGCCCTTTGCAGTCGAAGACCTGGATTTGCGCGGCAAAGCCGTGACGCTGTCCAGCGAGTTTGATGCCATCGTGAGCCGCCACGGTTATCCCGATGAAATCAACCGTGCCCTCGGCGAAGCCGTGGCTCTTACTGCGCTGCTTGGCACAACGCTCAAGTTCGACGGCAAGTTTATTCTTCAGACCCAATCTGACGGCATTCTTGACATTATGGTGGTGGAGTTCAGGACACCTTCGAACATTCGCGCCTATGCCCGCTTTGATGAGGAAGGTCTGGCGAAAGCCGTGGCCGCCCATGCTGCCGAACCCAAAGATTTGTTGGGCCAGGGTATTTTGGTCATGACCATTGACCAGGGTGCGGATATGCAGCGATATCAAGGTATTGTGCAACTTGATGGCGTGGGCCTTGAAGAGATTGCCCATCGCTATTTCCGCCAGTCCGAGCAGATACCAACTGTTGTGCGCTTGGCAGTTGGTCAGCTTTACGGGCCAGATGGTAGTGTGCCCGTTTGGAGGGCCGGTGGCCTGATGGCGCAATTTCTCCCGGAGTCGGAAGAGCGCATGCGGTTGCGTGATCTGCATGGCGGCGATGGTGCACCGGATCCGGCCGAAGATGATGAGGATGATGCCTGGACGGAGGCTCAGGCTCTTATCGGCACTGTGGAAGATGATGAACTGCTCGATCCGGACATCACGGCAGAGCGCCTGCTCGTGCGTCTGTTCAACCAATACGACACCCGGGTTTTTGAACCCGTGCGCGTGTTAGACCGGTGCAGCTGTACCCGTGAACGGTTGGCTAATGTGATCGAGCGGATGGACTTGGCTGAGCAGCGGGAGATTGCCGTCGACGGTAAGATCACGGCGCAATGCGAGTTTTGCACCAAGTCTTACACGTTTGAGGTCGCGGAGGCTTAGCTGCAACCTGTCCAACAAGTTTCCAAACTGTAACTTGCTGCGGCGCTGCAACGCATTATCTCTAAGTTATAGCGGTGGTGGCGCACGCAGGATTGGGACACATGTTGGACAAGACGCCGAAGGATGGTCTGATCGATCGCAAGGTTGAAAGCCCGCGGCTGGAGCAAGTGCGCCCGGTTCCGGAGCATGCCGACGCAATCGCCCGTCCGGCCCGGCCTTCCAATGCCGCCAACGATGTTCAGCCGGCACCCGCAACCGAGCCCGTAGAAACAGCATCGCTTGGCAACAAATCGGCCGACTCGGAACTTGGCAAGTCGAAATGGTCTGCCGTTTCGCTCGTTCTTCGAATATCTCTGCAATTGATCCTTATGGTGGCTGTGCTCGGCACCGCCATCTATTTCATGCGCGGTCTCATCGCATCTGCCCCCGAGCCCCGCAGCCGCCCCGTATTCCAGACCGTGTTCACGGTGGAGGCCACCGAGGTCGTCTTGAGTGACAACCAACCAATCTTCTCGGTATTTGGCACCGTCACCGCTGCGCGGGATGTTGAGCTTCGCGCCCTTTCGCCCGGTGAAGTGACGGCTGTAAGCCAGCGCCTGCAGGCGGGCCAGCGTGTGGAGGCTGGCGAATTGCTGGTCGAAGTGGACACGTTCGAATATGAGGGTGCGCTCGCGGAG
>JBCDIB010000249.1:0-4126 GCA_038749385.1 Pseudomonadota bacterium
GATCGTATTGGCTTCGTAGTGGGGAATGTTGCTCATGAATTGCGCCATCCACGAATATTTGTGCCAGCTGGGCTTTGGGTTCACCAATAAGGGCGCGCCAGGGGCAAACATCCATTTGATGCCTTTGAAGATGGTGGACCAACGGGTCCAGACTTCGGCATTGGAGGCAGACAATTGCCCACCATTGGCAAAACTCGTTTCCATGGCAGCGTAGCGGTTCTTGTCGAACACCGTTACGTCAAAACCCCGTTGTGCAAGCGCATAGGCGGTGGTCACACCCGTTATGCCTGCACCGATTATGGCGACTGACTGTATTTTATGGGCCATTCATGGCTCCCGCAGATGTGGGTGCAGCGCACCCTCGAAGACATCTGGCAGCGCCGTCTCGTTGAAAAGACGAGCTACCGGTTTGTCCCATCTGTCTTGGACCTGAGAGTTTGGCGGGCACCATTTTTATGGTGTGCTTCCGCTTTCTCCTTCGGTGGACGACATGTTGCCGCCGCTCTCCAGATAGCCGACCCGCGCCAGTCCCTGTGCCTGAGAGTTTCCGGGGCGTTGCTCCTTCGGCGCCGGACGGTGTGGACCCGCCCGATCTCTCCTGACGCGATCTTGTTTGGCTACAAAAATACTACACGCAATTCGCCTGCCGCAGAAGGGTGCATTGCAGGCAATGCGCTGAATCTTTGAGCAACTTAATTGGGCCTACCGGCGGCGTTTGCTGAAAGATGCATCCGGTGTGCCTTTCAGGCATTTGATGATCCACGGGTAGCTTTCGGTGGCATAGTAGCCATATTGCCCATCCACCGTCATGCCGTTGCACTCATCGAGATCACCAGCACCGGTATATTCCCAGTCGGACACGTAGTAGCCCGTATATGTGCCGCCCGGGCTGTCGGCTCCCGTCGGCCGCGATCCCTTTTTGAGGGTGTAACCGGAAACGGCCTTGCGCACTGTGCCGCTGGTGTCTTTGAAATATGTGCCAAAGATTGGAAAGCCGTCGGCGGCAAACCCGATCACACTGGATCCACTTATCCGGTCGTCATCACCGATAAGCGCCATTGGGTTTGCGTGGTAATGGTAGGTCCCGTCGGGCTGGCTGTGCCCGTTTTGGCTGTCTTCACCGAAGAAATTGCCCGCAGATGGTGGGTCGATCAGGTAGGGATGGGTGTCGGAACAGCCGGCTGGTGTGTTGCCGCTGGCGTCTGCGCCGCGGGCGCCCGGATCATAACAACCGGCCGATAGCACATCCACCGGGACGCCATTGAGCATCACGGCATCGTAATATCTGTGCGTCAGCGCGGTTGCCGATGAGTTCTTTTGCGGGTTGCGGGGAATGGAAAAGCTCAAGTTCTGAACGCTCATGGCGTTTCGGAATGAGGTTGGCCCGTCATTTACATTGTGGTTTGGGATGGCGCTGGATTGGATCAAACAAGAATTGCCTGTGGCCGAAACCGTGATCTGCCCCTGATACGATGTGTTGCGCTTTACATCCCGCGATGCGGTGGAGCGCGTACCGGTGTGGTCGGCGCAGTCGGCGGAAGCGTTGCCGGTGATGTTCGGATTTTCCTCGTTGGCTATCGCGATATTATCAGCGGAAGTGCAGCCGGTGGCGATGATGCTAATGGCGAGGACAGCGCGGAGATGATGCTTGGTCATGGGAAACTCGATATTGCGTCAGAACATCGGCACTATGACACCCACACCGTGTGAAAGCGAGTTACGAACCAGCGCCATTTATTAAACATCGTTTAGGCGGGCCTCGCCCCAACCATGAGGAAGAGTGGTCGGGGCGAAAAGTGCCTGCTTAGTTTGCTTTGAAGAAGGCTGACACTTCAGCCGCTATCACGTCATGCTCTGCCCGACGGGCATCTGTGCCGTCCTCGCAGACGTAAACGTCGTCGGGCACCTCCGCTCTTAGGATGTCCAGCGCGTGCTCGGTGCACACACCCAGAAAATCAAAGTGGGCATAAGTCTCGCCCTCTATGTAGGTGACATTTTCACTGGGCATGGCCTGAACAAAGGCGCGGGACGCTACATCCAGATCAAGTGCGCCTTCCTGTTGTGCCGCTGCCCCATAGACCAGTGTTGGCCTGTCGATAGCGGCCACGCTGGACGTTGAGAATGTCTGAGCGCCGCCCATGTCGAACAAAACGAATGCGCTTATCCGGTCGTCTGACAAGTCCTGTTGCATCAGCTCCAGTTCAGCCGGATCTTGCCCAACCTTCCAACCTTGGAAGATGTTGCAAACCAATTCGTCCTGTTGGCCTTCGCAGAAGCTGCTGAACGCTTCGCCATCATACTGTGCACCGGCGAGGGCAGCCACCGTCCAGCCGCCGAGGGAGTGGCCTGCGGCATATATTTGGTTTGAGTCGGCGATACCGGACAGCTTCCAATCTTCCGTCAGATGGTCGATGACGCGTGACACGTCCTGCGGGCGCTTCCACATCATGCGCCGTTCGTCGGCGTCGCGGTTGAATGTCGTGGTGCCGGGGTGGTCGATGGCGGCCACGATGTAGCCATCCGCAACAAGCTCCTGCGCGAGCCAAGCTTGGTTGCGGGCGTTGCCGAACATGCCGTGGGACAGGACGACAATCGGGAATTCACCTGCAGCGGGTTCCGCATCGGGCAACACCGTGATCGCCTGCCAAACCTGATTGCCGTGGGCGCGGACCGTGCGTTCGGTCTGTGTGGTGGGGTACCAAACGAAGCCCTGCAGATCGCGATTGCCCGCTGGGTCTTCGATATTCAGCTCCTGCATACCGGTCTCATAGTCTGTGGCGTTGGCCCCCGTGGTGGCAAAGGCCGCTGCGCCTGCAAGTGTTGCGGCAGCCATAAAGTGGGGCAGTTTGAGTTTGTTGGCGAAGTGCATTGTGTGTCTCCATCAGGTTTGCGATGCACCTAATGGAGTTGTGTGAGGCCGTGCCCGCAATACGTTACACGAGGCATCAATGTACTCGATCGCAATGCAGGACAGCTTGCGCAAAGTTGGACACGTCAAAGAGGACAGATATTGACCAATCAGCTGTTTGTCTTACCTCTTCCAATCATCACCTTTGTGGTTTCTGTGGTCACGGCTGTGCTTGTTTCGCGCGTGAATTTCGGATCGCGTTGGGCGCATCATGCGTTTACGATCTTCTTGGCCGTTGTTGCCTTGGGTTCGCTGTTGGTGGGCCTGCGGTTTGGCTATGGGGTGGAAGCGCTGCTGCCGTTGCAGCGGATTGTCCCGTTTCTTGTTGGCCCGCTTTTGTACGTCGGATTTCGTGCCTTCACACTACCGCCGGAGCGCATGATGGGCGTGGCAGCTCCCCACTTTGCCATCGCTTTTTTGGTGCCTGTCTCCGTTCAATTTTTCCCGCTCCCATTGCCGGCTCAAGACTGGCTGATCGGAGCCAGCTCGCTGATCTATGGGCTGCTGCTGATGTGGCACTGGACCCGTGGGCTGGACCATCTGTCGTTTGCCCGGTTGGAAATGTTGCCGGGCCTGCGCGGGTGGCTGCTGGCGGCATCGCTGTTTCTCATAGGAAGTTGCCTGGCTGACGTCGCCATCTCATGGGCCTTTTCGCAAGCCAGGGCGGATAGTGCATTGCAAATCATCTCTGCCGGATCGCTTGTCATCCTGCTGTCACTGGTGGCGGTCGCGATGGTCGTGGTGCGGTCTGGCGGCGCAACCAGCGCACCTGAAAAATCTGTGGTCGACACAGCTGGTGAAGCCAATCAAATCGTTGAGGCCGCAGAACAGCTTTTGCTTGAGACACAGCTTTATCTCGACACAGATTTGACCGTGGAGCGCTTGGCCAAGCGTCTGCGTGTGCCGGTGCGTACATTGTCGAGCGCGGTCAATCAGCGCGAAGGCATAAATGTGCCGCAATGGGTGAACGGCTTTCGCCTGTGCCATGCCGCTGGGCTTCTGCTGTCGGACACAGCGAGCGTGGCGAGTGTTATGGAAAAGTCCGGTTTTCTGACGCGGTCAAACTTCTACCGTGAGTTCAAGCGGGCTTATGAAGTTTCACCAGCGGAATACCGATCACAAGCTGCCCAGACGGACGATCGGAACCGCTAACCGCCAGGCGCATTTTCTATCAAACAGATGGAGAATCGCCATGTCCCAGACAAATGCCACCGCCGC
>JBCDIB010000250.1:0-4119 GCA_038749385.1 Pseudomonadota bacterium
CAGCTGATCCTTGTCGCCGAATTCGGACCAATAAGGCAGATCGTCGGCATAACTATCAGCCACATAGGCAAAGCCCCCCTCCTCAGCGGCCAGCCGAACCGTATTGTGTGAGCAGCGCCCCGTGTACCAGCCGCGCGGGCGCTCGCCGACGACTTCTGTATGCAGGCGGATGGCCTCGGCCATGTCGGCGCGCTCATCCGCTTCGCTGGCGTCTTTGTATTCGATCCATTTGAGGCCGTGGGATGCGATTTCCCAATTGGCGTCCTTCATGGCCGCCACCTGTTCGGGCGAGCGGGCCAACGCGGTTGCGACGCCGTAAACGGTGACCGGCAGATCAGCCAACAATCGGTGCAATCGCCAGAAGCCCGCGCGGGAGCCATATTCGTAAATGCTCTCCATGTTCCAATGGCGCTGGCCGGGCCAGGCGGCGGCGCCCACGATTTCCGACAAAAACGCTTCGGACGCGGCGTCTGCGTGGAGGATGTTGTTTTCACCGCCTTCCTCATAATTGAGCACGATCTGCACGGCGATTTTTGCGCCGCCGGGCCATTGAGCGTTTGGCGGTTTGGCGCCGTATCCGATCATGTCTCTTGTATATCGACCGGGATAACGATTGGGATAAGGGGGCGGGGTTTGGTCAGTCATGGACGTCTCATTAGCGGTTTGCCGCAGCTTAGTGCGTGCCAAGCCACTTGTCAGTCACGGCGTTTGGTGCAACGCAAACTGCAAGTGATGGAGCAGATGATGGCCGACCAAAACACCGGATTTCTAACCACCCATGTTCTGGATACCGCGCGCGGCTGCCCAGCGGCGGGCATTGAGATTTCGCTCTACCAGGTCAGCGGCAACAGCCACCGAAAGATTGCAACGGCAACCACCAATTCAGACGGGCGCACTGATGCGCCAATCCTGCCCAAGGGCAAGTTCACGGCCGGGCAATATGAGCTGATCTTCTTTGCAGGCGACTATTTGCGGGCCAATGGGCTTGTCGATGAGGTGGAGCAGTTGTTCCTCGACCAGGTGCCGATCCGTTTCGGCATCGAAGATGCCAACGCGCACTATCACGTCCCGCTGCTGCTCTCGCCCTATGGCTATTCGACATACCGGGGCAGCTGATGGAAGACCCCTTTTACGATTGGGCGGTGCTGTGGGATTGGTTCGCATTTGCCGTGCGGTGGCTGCACGTCATCACTGCCATGGCTTGGATCGGCGCGTCGTTCTATTTTATTGCGCTTGATCTGGGTCTCCGTAAAGCCACTGATCTTCCCGAAGGCGCTTATGGGGAAGAGTGGGAGGTGCATGGCGGCGGCTTTTACCACACCACCAAATATCTGGTCGCCCCGGCCCGCCTGCCCGAGCACCTGACCTGGCACAAATGGCAGAGCTATTGGACCTGGATCTCAGGAGCTGTGCTGCTGGCCATCGTATATTGGGTGGGGGCGGAGCTCTATCTGATCGACCCAAACAAGGCGGACCTTGCGGTCTGGCAGGCGGTCGCCATATCGGCAGCTTCGCTGACCATTGGCTGGATCGTCTATGATCTCGCTTGCAAGTCGGGCTTGGGCAAGCAACCGACGCTGCTCATGCTGCTGCTGTTCGCTCTACTGGTGGCCATGAGCTATGGCTACAATCAGATCTTCACGGGCCGCGCGGCGCTGCTGCATCTGGGGGCGTTTACCGCCACCATCATGACCGCCAATGTGTTCTTCATCATCATGCCCAACCAGCGTATTGTGGTGGCCGATCTCAAAGCGGGCCGCACGCCCGACGCGAAATATGGACAGATCGCCAAGCTACGCTCGACGCACAATAATTATCTGACACTTCCGGTCATCTTCCTGATGCTGTCAAACCATTATCCGCTGGCGTTTGGCACACCCTATGCATGGGTCATCGCCAGCCTCGTGTTTCTGCTGGGCGTCACCATTCGGCACTTTTTCAATTCCATGCATGCCGGCAAGGGTCGGCCCTATTGGACGTGGATTGTTACCGTGGTGATTTTCATCTCGATCGCTTGGCTTTCCAGCGTGCGCCCGGGGGACACGTATGAGATTGCCAGCACGCGGGAATTCACGCCCTTGGAAGCCCATTATGCGGCCGCCCCCGGCTTCGAAGAAGCAACGAACATTGTTATCGGACGATGCTCCATGTGCCACGCCCGGGAGCCGGTTTGGGAGGGCATTCGTTGGGCACCCAAGGGGGTGTATCTGGAGACCGAGACCGACATCGCCCGCCACGCCGAGCAGATATATTTGCAGGCGGGCATATCCCACGCCATGCCGCCCCTGGCAGCCGTCGAGATAGATCAGGCAGACCGGGACAAGCTTGCGGCCTGGTTCCGCGCCGCGGATCAAACGGACTAAATATCCGCGGCCACCAGCGCCTCCAGCGCGCTGACGATATGGTAGAATGTGCTGGCGGGCATCAGCTTGGTGGCGGGGTCGCCATCGCTGTCGTGCACATCCATCCAGCCGCCTTTGACGACCGAACCAACATCATCCGTCGCCAGATAGTGTTGCAGAAGATGCCGAGCCATTTGCCGGGCATGGGCGTGGGCGCCGTTTACACCGTCCTCGGCCAAAATTAGCGACGCCTTCAGAGCCTCGCATTGCGGCCAGCAACGGGCGCGGTCCAGCGGCTTGGTCGACAGGGCCGCATCTGGACCTGAGCCATCAGCGTTTATGAAATCGCCTGCGAAGCCGGTGGCGGATTGGTGGCCATAGGCTTTGGCGTGGGCAAACAGAATGCGTGCCTTGGCGGCAAGGCCAGCGCGTGGCCGCACACGGTCAAACCGTGTGAGCAGCCAGGACCACTCATAGTGATGACCGGGCTCCACCAGCGCGCTTGCGCCTTCGTTGCGCAGGGTCCAGTCAGCCTCAAAGAACTCGGCCAACGTGCCGGTGTCTGGCCGAAAGAAATGCGCCTCAAACAGGTCGATCATCTTCTCGGCCCGGTCCAGCCAGATCGGGTTGCCAGTGGCCCAGTGCCATTCCAGCATAGCCTCAAGATAATGCATGTGCGGGTTGGCGCGGCGGGGCAGCGTGGCAGCATCGTTTTCCGCAAAGCCGCCCATGGCATGGTCGGCCAGCACGTCTTCCATATAAGCCAAAGTCGCTGCGCCGACAGTCTTTGCCTCGGCACTGCCCATTGCTTTCCAGGCGGCGGCGCAAGCCAGCAGCACGAAGCAATGATCATAGGTGTCACGTTTGGCGTCTTTGACCGTATTGTCGGGGTTCAGCAAATGCGGAAAGCCACCATCCTCGCCCTGCAGGGAAGCCATATCGGCCAGCAATGCCTGTACGGTTGTTTTCAGTTTTGCTGCCTGCTCACCTTCTACAAAGCCGGCATGCAACATCCGGCAAAAACTCCAGATCTGGCGCGGCAGCACGCGGAAGCGTTTATGGGCATCGTTGGCGGGGGAGCCTTCAAGCGTCAGATGCTCACGCACACCGCCCGACGGGTCGAGACCCGCGCCTGCCCACAGATCTAGAGCCGGGCCGCTCAGGAATGCGAGTGCCTGGGTCTTGACGTCACCATCGCACAAACGCGTGGCCTCGGCGTGGAGCTGTTTGACCAAGTGGCTGTGGTTCCGGTCCACCACCAGCACCGCATCTTTGTCGGCGACGACCACAAGATCCTGCACGCCTGCAGCGGCAACCACCGTGCCGCCGTCACTGCGCAAATAGCTGCGAGTCACATCATGGGTGGTGACGGGGCCCATCGTAACATTGCGAGCGGCATCGTGTGGCTCGACACTCGCCTCATACATTGCATCCCACGACCCAAGGTCTGACCAGTCGAACTGGCTTGGCACAAGGCCAATCGTGTCGATCTTTTCCATGATGGCGTAGTCGAGGGACTCTGCCGGGCTGGCGGCAAAAGCGTCAGGGTCAAGATAGAGGCTCGCACCTTCCCGGTGCCCCCCTTCACGGCTACCCCCTTCACGACGACCTAACGACCGGGACTGCGAGACGGCATCCACCATCTGGGGGGCATGTTCGTGGAAATGCGCCAACATATCTGAGACCCGGAACACGAAAATCCCGGCGTTCCAGTCAAAATTTCCGTCGCGCAGGAAGCTTTCAGCGGTTGCCAGATCCGGCTTTTCCCGAAAACGCA
>JBCDIB010000251.1:0-4101 GCA_038749385.1 Pseudomonadota bacterium
GCGGCGCGTTTCTGGCTTTCCAAAATTCCCTCAAGCCGATAGGTCTTCAGTCCCATGGCGCGTTATATTTTTATCACTGGCGGTGTGGTTTCTTCTTTGGGCAAGGGGCTCGCATCGGCTGCTCTTGGGGCTCTTTTACAAGCCCGCGGCTACAAAGTCCGACTTCGCAAGCTCGATCCTTACCTCAATGTGGACCCGGGCACGATGAGCCCGTATCAGCACGGGGAATGTTTCGTAACTGACGATGGCGCCGAGACCGATCTTGATCTGGGGCACTATGAGCGCTTCACCGGCCGCCCGGCCACCAAGCACGACAACATCACCACCGGTCGCATTTATCAGGACATCATCAGCAAAGAGCGCCGGGGCGACTATCTCGGTGGCACGGTGCAGGTGATTCCCCACGTTACGAACGCCATCAAGGAGTTCGTGGTCGAGGGCAATGACGACGTGGATTTCGTGCTTTGCGAAATTGGCGGCACAGTGGGTGATATTGAAGGCCTGCCGTTTTTCGAGTCGATCCGTCAGCTAGGCAATGATCTGCCGCGCGGTCAGTGCATTTATGTGCATCTGAGCTTCATGCCGTGGATCGCTGCGGCGGGCGAGTTGAAGACGAAGCCAACGCAGCATTCCGTCAAGGAGCTGCGCTCGATTGGCATTCAGCCAGACATTTTGCTGGTGCGCGCGGACCGTGAAATACCGGCGGAAGAGCAACGCAAGCTGGCCCTGTTCTGCAATGTGCGCGAGACGGCCGTCATCCAGGCGCTGGACGCGAAAAGCATTTACGACGTGCCCATGGCCTATCACAAGGAAGGTTTGGACCGCGAAGTGCTAGCCGCCTTTGGCATTGATCCCGCACCCGCGCCGCGCATGGGCACGTGGGAAGATATTTCGGAGCGTCTGGCAAACCCGGAAGGTGAAGTCACTATCGCCATCGTGGGCAAATACACAGTTCTAAAAGATGCCTACAAATCGCTCATTGAGGCACTTGTCCATGGCGGCTTGGCCAATGGAGTGCGCGTCAACCTTGATTGGATCGAGTCCGAGACTTTCGAAAAAGAAGACCCGGCACCCTTGCTGCAGAATGTGAATGCTATTCTGGTACCAGGCGGCTTTGGCGAGCGGGGAGCTGAGGGCAAGATTGCGGCTGCGACCTACGCCCGCGAGAACAAAATACCTTATTTTGGCATTTGCTACGGCATGCAAATGGCGGTGTTGGATGCAGCCCGCAATCTGGCCGGCATCAAAGATGCGGCGTCCAGCGAGTTCGGGCAGGGGGGCGAGCCGGTTGTCGGCCTGATGACCGAATGGCTGCGCGGCAACCAGCTTGAGAAACGAGAGAGCGCTGGCGATCTGGGCGGCACAATGCGTCTTGGTGCCTATCCCCATCCGCTGGTCGAAGGCAGCCATATCGCGGAGATCTATGGCGATACCAATGTATCTGAGCGCCACCGCCATCGCTACGAGGTGAATGTTGAGTATAAAGATCGCCTCGAGGAAGCTGGGCTGATCTTCTCCGGCATGAGCCCCGACGGCCTTCTTCCGGAAACCATAGAGTATCCCCGCGATGTGCATCCATGGTTTATCGGTGTGCAGTATCACCCGGAACTCAAGTCGCGTCCATTTGAACCACACCCCTTGTTCGCCAGCTTCGTGAAAGCAGCTAAGGAACAATCACGCCTCGTATAGGCAAGTTTGTTTAGGAGCACGCTATGGTGCGGGTCGGTCTGTTTTTTCTTATTATGGTCGCCGTCATATTCTTTATATGGCGCGCAGCCCGTCGGCCCGGCGAAGGCGATGCGCCGGCAGACTTTGCAAAGAACATACGTGAGGATTTCGGCAAACTGCTCGAGCGCTTGGGCGGACTTCTGCCCTACATTTTGTTGGGTGCACTTTTCATTGCCGCATACTTCTTCTTCACCAACGCCAATTTCTTTTGATGCGTCCATTTGATCATCTGGTGCTGCCGGTCGCCGATTTAGCGGTTGCGCGAGCCAGATATGAGACTTTGGGTTTCACGGTCGCTCCCGACGGCATTCATCCGTTTGGCACAGCCAATTGCTGCATCTTCTTTCAAGCGGGTGGGTTCATTGAGCCCTTGGCAGTAGCCGATGCAGACCAATACCAAGCGGGCTTGGCTGACGTTGAAAATGCGGCCTTCGTCCAGGGGCACCGGAACCACACCGAAAAAATCGGGCCGGAAGGTTTCTCTCACATAGTTCTGAAATCCCGTGGGGCCGCTGCAGACCGACAGGCTTTTTCTGCAGGTCGTGTCCTGTCCGGGCGCACACAGTTTTCGCGAACAGCCTCCAACGGTCTCGGTGAAGCACAAAAGGTCAGCTTTGATCTGACGTTTGCAGCTGATCGTGGCTCGGCCGCTGCGGGCTTCTTCACCTGTGAGAGCCTTCTGCCCCTCGAGATCGATTTCAGTAAACTTCTTGATCACCCGAACGGTGTGACCGGCATCAGCCATATATTCTCATCCGCTGACGAACCCCACAAACACGCGAGTTTTGTGGAAACATTTGTGGGTCGTGCGCCGAACGGTGGCGATGAATGTATCAGCGCTGGTTTGGGCGATGTCACATGGCTCATAAACACGCCAGGCGGATTGGCTGATTCTTTTCAGATTCCGGAACCTGAGTTGAAAGTGCATGATGCTGGCATGGCGCACCAGGCTGTCCGGTTCGAAGTGCCAGATATATTGGCGACACTAGAACTTCTGGAGTCCTCCGGGCTGCCGATCAAAACTGTTGGCGAGTTTATTTTGGTGCCGCCCGGTGCGGGGCAGGGGTGTTGGTTCGTTTTCGCACCAGGCGGCTAGCTATTATTGGGTCGTTGTCGTGTCATCGGCGGGTGGCGCCGCCTGCTCCGTACCCGTGCCGCCACCGTCGCAGGCGGTAAGCGTGACCGCCGCCACACCGAGCATGACGATGGTTGCCACGTTGACCAGCCAACGAAGCTGGCCGCTTTCTTGTCCGTCTATGCTGACGGAGTTAGCTGCGAAATCGCTCTGAGTGTTCTTGGGGGTATGTTCAAACATGTTCTGTTGTCCTTCTTCGAGGTTTTAACAGGCACATCGTTTCGTGCCGTCACGGCGCAAATCGGGCGAGGCTTTGCAACTTTCATTGCATCGTCATTTGTGGTCGTGATCTCCGCACAGTAAGAGGCGGGCAACCGCACACCCAATAAGGAACTTTCTATGACCGTTATCGTCGACATCACAGGCCGCGAAATTCTCGACAGCCGCGGAAACCCCACCGTTGAAGTGGATGTGACGTTGGAAGACGGTTCCATGGGCCGTGCCGCCGTTCCGTCCGGCGCATCCACCGGCGCCCACGAGGCGGTGGAGCTGCGCGACGGTGGCGACCGCTATAAGGGCAAAGGCGTTGAGCAGGCCGTAGCAGCCGTAAACGGCGAGATCGCCGACGAGATCGTAGGTTTTGACGCCGAAGATCAGCGCCTCATCGACATGTCCATGATCGAGCTTGACGGTACGGATAATAAGGGTCGCATTGGCGCAAATTCCATCCTGGGCGTGTCCTTGGCCACGGCCAAAGCTGCCGCAGAAGCGGCGGGCCTGCCGCTCTACGCTTATCTAGGCGGCCCCAACGCCCACATGCTGCCGGTGCCCATGATGAATATCATCAATGGCGGCGAGCACGCGGACAATCCCATCGATTTCCAGGAGTTCATGATCGCACCCGTGGGCGCGCCGGATATTCGCGAAGCTGTCCGCATGGGTGCCGAAGTGTTCCACACCCTCAAAGGCCGTCTGCAGAAAGCAGGTCACAATACCAATGTGGGGGACGAGGGCGGCTTTGCGCCGAATCTAGAGACGTCCGAAGCGGCTCTCGATTTCATCATGCAATCCATCGAAGAGGCTGGTTACAAGCCCGGCGAGGACATGCATATCGCTCTCGATTGCGCTGCCAGTGAATTCTACGATGGCAGCAATTATGTCTATAAAGGCGAAGGCGTGATCCGCAACGCTCAAGAGCAAGCCGAGTATCTGGCCAAGCTGTGCGCTGACTATCCAATCTTTTCCGTCGAAGACGGTCTACACGAAGATGATTGGAATGCTTGGAAGATCACGACAGA
>JBCDIB010000252.1:0-4064 GCA_038749385.1 Pseudomonadota bacterium
ACGAATACCTTCTATGAGCGAGCTGGCCGTTTGGTCGATTTCGGCCTGTGCCTCCTCATCAAATTTGATGTCCCGCAAAAACCTGTCCACCAGCACCTGATCGTCTGGGGCGTAGGCAGGGGCGAAAGCTGTCATGGCGGTCTCCATCAAAAGGATGATGGAGCAACGATAGCTCAGCGGCTTTGGTGGGTCTCACCGAATTGACTTGCCACGGCTCGTCAAACCGAGAATTGTCCTGTCTAAACATCTTTGGGATACAAAAATCACCATGACAGCAGAAATCGACAGAATTGACCGCCGTATATTGGCTCTTCTGCAGCGTGATGGTCGAATGACCAATGCTGCGCTGAGTGAAGCCGTGTCACTGTCCGCAAACGCCACCGCCGAGCGCGTCAAGCGTTTGGTGGCCAATGGCGTGATCGACGGGTTTTCTGCCGTGCTCAACCCTGCGCAGATGGGGCGATCATTTCTGGTGTTTGTACAGGTGAAGCTGGACCGCACCGATGGCGATGTGTTTGCAGCGTTTGCCGAGGCAGCAGGCAAAGAGCCGTCCATCATTGAGTGCCACATGGTGGCGGGCGGTTTTGATTATCTGCTGAAGACACGCCACGCTGACATGGCAGCCTACCGCGCTTTTCTGGCGGACGCCTTGCTTGAGTTGCCCGGCATCCGCGAGACCCACAGCTATCCGGTGATGGATGAAGTGAAGGCCGGTGGTGCGCTGCCCATATCTGCATGAGCAATTTGTAATATTTGTCACACCTCAAATTAACGGTGGTCCTCTAACCACAGACCATGCCGTCAAACGATGCCCCTTTGCAGATGTTGCGCACCAAGCTTGGTGCCAGGCCCGGCCTTGGCCGGGCGGTGCACGCCATTGCATCCCGGGGCATATCCACAGTCGCCAGTTTTGCCCTGCTTTTGGCGGTGTCGGGCCTGCTCCCCACCGAACAATTGGGCTTGTACGTCTTCCTGTTTTCATTGGGCAATGCGGCGGGGCTGATAGCGTCAGGTGGCTTGCCGCTTCTTCTGCTCAAGCACATGCGCGGATCGGAAGGCGAAGCTGGCGCGCGGGGAGCAAATGATCCGCTGTTTGCTCGGTTGGCCAGACTGCAAACCGGTTGGCTGGCGGCGGCGGCCACGGTTTGCGCAGCGCTTTACTTTATCAATCCCGCCGTGTTCCAAGGCCATCCCTGGGAAGCATTGCCCTTGTTCGCTTACATCGCCGCATTCGCCATCGGCGAAATGCTGCTGAACTTCTTCCGCGTGGAGGGCAAGGTGGGCTGGGCGCTCATGCCGCGGGAGAATCTGTGGCGCTTGATTTCCGCGGCGCTGCTGTTTGGCCTCATGGTTTTGGGTGTGGAGCTTGATGGCGGGCAGGCCTTTTCGGTGGTGGCGGGGGTACTGTTTTCCGCAGTTGCCGTGCAATTTGCGGCGTTTCAGCGCCACCAAGGCAAAAACTGGCTGGCGGCCAGCGTAGATGAAGCGCCTGCGATTTCCCGCAAAGACGCCGCGTTCTTTTCGCTCAACACAGTGTTCAACGCTCTGCAGGCTAATATCGAAACGTTGGTGATCGGGCTCGTGATTGGGCTGGAAGAAGCAGCATTTTTCTTCGTGGCCCTGCGTCTCACCCAGCTTTTGCTGGTGCCATTGGTGGCCATCGACACCATAGGCGTGCCGATGATCAACCGCGCGCTGCAGGACAGTGATACGCCCCGCGCCCAATGGCTCACCGGTGTGTGCTCCGCCGCCAGCTTTGCCTTGGCGGCCTTGGGCGCCGTGTTTCTTGTGGTGGCCGGGCCTTTCATTCTCGCGCTTTTCAAGCCCGAGTTTCTGGCTCATTTCGAGATCGTGATTGTCATGAGCATCAGCGCGATGACCCAGGCATGGTTCGGGCCTGCCGCCAATTTGCTGATGATCGGTGGCGGGGAGCAATTTTATTTTTGGCTTCGGTGCGGCCTGTTGGGTATTGGGTTGATCGCTTATCTGCTGGTGGGAACACTTTTTGGTCTGGCCGGCATTGTTGGTGTCACACTGGCCATCGTCATTGCCGAGCATGTGACGGTGATGATCTGGGCCCGCCGCCACATGCGCATCGACATGATGGCCAGCTCCTATTTCACTGCCGACCGACCGGGCGCGCTTGAGCCTGCTGAGTAGCTATCAGGGAATCATCGGGTAATGGTCCCGCGCTTACTCCGCCGCTTGCAGCTCGTGCAGCTCTGGCCGGTAGGGTTTGGCTGTGGGCGGCAATTCTCGCTTGATCCAGTAGTCCTCGTACCGCAGTTGGCGTTTCATTGCGGGCCATATCTCCCGCAGTGCAGCCCACAGCGACGGGTTGGGCGCGGGCAGATCGTGCTTGATGGCTTCGTGCAGTGCGGGCAGGCGGTGGTAGGGCACATTGGGGAACATGTGATGTTCCACGTGGTAGTTCATGTTCAGATAGATGAACCGGTTCACCACGCCCATGTAGACGGTGCGGGTATTGAGCCTGTGATCCAGCACATTGTCGGCGAGGCCGGCATGTTGTGTCAGCCCCGTGAGCCACATGTGCCAGCCGCCATAAAAACGCGGCAGCGTGGTGAGCAGCACCGGTATGGGTGTCCAAAGTGCGAGTGACAGCAGGATGGATGCGGTGTGGATGGCGAGGTGAATGCGCGCATCCCGGTGCACCGTGGGCCACTCCCACTCCGGCACATAGCTCTGAACGCTCGGATCGCGCTGGCCAAAGGCGAAACGGACCATGCGCGAGATTTGCGCTGGACCGTCTGACAGGCCGAAAATGTTGAGAAGGGCCACCGCAAAGTCCGGCGGGCGCATATAGGCGATTTCGGGATCGCGGCCGACGATAATGGTGTCGGAATGATGCCGTGAATGGCTTCGGCGCCATGCGATGGGGTTGCGGAACAGGAAGAAGCTGGCGAGGTGATAGATGGCCTTGTTTTTCCATCGCGTTTTGAACGCCGTGCCGTGACCGCATTCGTGCCAGCGCGCGTCGGAGGCAGAGGCTGCGAAAACACCATAGGCAAGCCAGACTGAGACGGACAGCCAGCCACTGACATTGGTGAGCCAGGCGGCAAGCCCGCCAAGGCCTAAGAGCAGGCCGAGCCATATGATTGCATCGCGGGTGGCCGGGCCGTCTGTGCGCTGCATCAGCGCCTTCATCTCGAGGCGATCAACATCCGTATGGTACCATTTGGCTGCGGCAAGCCCGCGTTCGACAGCCTGCTCCCCGGCCCCAGTTACAAGGTCATAGTCGGCTTGCTTCCAGCCTTGTTTAATATCCGTTGTAGCCATGGCCGGTCCTCCCAAACCAGAAATCATGCTCCTATTAGTTTCAGTCGGGTGCAAAGCAGTTGCAAGTCCTCAGTCGCCGCAGGTTCGCCTTCACATCGGCCTTCACATCGGCAGGGGCATTAAATGCTTCGGGGCGCGCGTTTGAAACAACGGGTGCGGTGCGGCGCTCGGCTACGCTTACGCAGATGGTCTGGTTTTGATCGGTCAGGTGGCTTGAAACACGGTCCGTGGACTGTTGTTGTGGTGGTCTAAATCATCCGGAGCATCCCATGGACCTCATTCTCAACGCCTACATCTTCACTCTTGGCGGCGTCATGCTGGCTCAGGCGTCACCGGGTCCCAATCTGATGGCGGTGGCGTCCACCGGTCTGGCACAGGGCTGCTCTCGGGCACTGTGCGTGGTGGCGGGCATTGCAACCGGCATGTTCATATGGGCAGCGGGCGCGGCCCTTGGTCTGGGGGCGTTCTTTACCGCCTATCCGGTGTCGTTGGTGGTGCTGAAACTGCTCGGTGGCGGCTATTTGCTGTGGTTGGGTATCAAGGCGCTGCGTGCGTTCTGGCGCAATGAGCCGGTGTCCATCAGCGCCAGCAAACGCAAATTGACCCATTTTGGAGCCGTGCGGCGGGGGCTGGCGGTTATTCTCACCAACCCCAAGGCTGCGCTTATGTGGTCCGCCGTGGCGACCTATCTTTATGGCGCGGGCCTAAGCCCCGTGCAGGTGGTGGCGTTCGGCCCCATGGCTGCTGCGACGGCGCTGCTCATTTAT
>JBCDIB010000253.1:0-4057 GCA_038749385.1 Pseudomonadota bacterium
CCGCCATCGGTAAGCCCGAAGGTAGCTTTGATTTCAGGCGCCCAAAGCGAAATGAAGAAGGTTTGGCCAAACCCGGACAGAACCGTGAGCAGAAATCCGCCAGCAAGCCAACGCGCATTACTGCGAAGGAAGAGTCCAAGCTCGGTCAATGAGTATCGGCTTTTCGGTCACGGAAGCGGTTTGTAATCGGGTAGCGACGGTCACGTCCGAAATTCTTCTTGGTGATCTTCACGCCGGGCGCAGACTGGCGGCGCTTATATTCAGCGATGTAGAGCAAATGCTCGATGCGCTCCACCACTTCACGCGGGTGCCCACGTTCCACAATTTCGGTCAGACCCATCTCGCGCTCCACAAGACACTCCAAAATATCATCGAGGACAGGATATTCTGGCAGCGAGTCCTGATCGGTTTGGTCCGGGCGCAATTCAGCGGAAGGTGCTTTGGAGATTATGTTTGCAGGAATCACTTCGCCAGATGGCCCCAGCGCACCAGGAGGCACCTGCGTGTTGCGCCATGCGGACAGCTTATAGACCTCCATTTTATAAAGGTCTTTGATCGGATTGAAGCCGCCATTCATGTCGCCATAGAGCGTAGCATATCCGACGCTCATCTCTGACTTGTTGCCCGTGGTGACCACCATGGAGCCAAATTTATTGGAGACCGCCATGAGAATCGTCCCGCGGGTTCGAGACTGCAGGTTCTCTTCTGTCACCCCTTCGGAGGTGCCTTCGAAAAGCGCGGATAAAGCGTCGGAAAAACCTGCCACCGGTGGCTCAATGGGAACGATCTCATAGCGCACGCCCAACGCTTTGGCGCAGGCTTCCGCATCCACGAGGCTGTCTTCGCTCGTATATCGATACGGCAACATGATACAGCGCACTCGCTCTTCGCCCAACGCATCCACCGCCATTGCGGCGCAAATAGCTGAATCGATACCGCCGGACAGGCCGAGTACAACGTTGGAAAAGCCATTCTTGTTCACATAGTCACGCAAGCCGAGCACGCAGGCGCGCCAAACAGCTTCTTGACCTTCATCAATGACCGCCTTCACGCCGTCATCGCATTTCCAGCCATCGTCGGTGCGTCGCCAGGTGGTCAGGGCAACCGTAGCTTCAAATTGCGCCAGCTGCACCGCCAGGCTCGCGTCAGCGTTGAGCACAAATCCTGCACCGTCAAAAACCAACTCATCCTGTCCACCCAGTTGATTTGTGAACAGGATCGGCAGCTCAGACACCACGGTGGCCCGAACCGCAACCTGATGGCGCACGGCGACTTTGTTTCTGTAATAAGGCGAACCGTTGGGTACCAGCAGCATTTCAGCACCGCTTTCCGCCAAAGCGTCTACGACACCCAAATCGCCCCAAATGTCCTCGCAAATGGGTATGCCCAGCCGTACGCCCCGGAAATTCACCGGCCCCTGGGGATCCGCTGCATTGAATACGCGTTTCTCGTCAAACTCGCCGTAGTTTGGAAGATCAACCTTCTTCCGAATGGCAGTTATCTTTCCATCATCCAACACCGCAACGGCGTTGAACAAACCATCTTCATCGCGCCACGGCACGCCAACGATGGCACCGCACCCTTCCAAAGTATCAGCCGCCAAGACCTCAACAGCCTCCATGCAAGCGGTCACAAATGCAGGCTTGAGAACAAGATCTTCCGGCGGATAACCGCAGATGAAGAGTTCTGTAAAGACCGCCAGGTCAGCGCCCTGGCGCTTGGCATCAACTAGGTTGGAGCGGGCAAGTTCGAGATTGCCGACCACGTCCCCCATGGTTGGATTGGCCTGCACCATGGCAATTCGTAGAATGTCGGGGGGCGTCACACTGTTCATAAATGCGGTTTAGGCCGCAGCGCGGAGCCTGTCTATTGCGGCCAAATGCTATTGCACATCCTGCTCTATCCAGATCCGCAATTCACCGTTGTCCGTCTGGGGAAATTGGCGCTCAGCGTCTGAAATATCGTAATAAGCGCCTTTGGATGACAGGCCACGACTTCGCGCAACGGGCCACTCACGGAAAAACGGACGGCACCACAAAGGCACCGCCCGGTTGCGTGAGGGTTATCAGCCATTTACAGCGACTTGATGATCTTCTGCTTCATGCTGGCGCTTCAGGCGTTCAGCAATCAGGAAGCTCAGCTCAAGCGCTTGGTCTGCATTCAGGCGTGGGTCGCAATGGGTATGGTAGCGATCCTTCAGATCGTCCCCCGTAATGGCGACTGCACCGCCCGTGCACTCGGTCACGTTCTTACCAGTCATCTCAAAGTGAACGCCGCCGGCATAGGTGCCTTCAGCTTGATGAATATCGAAGAAATGATCGACCTCACCCATCACGCGGTCAAATGGTCGGGTCTTATAGCCGTTCATCGACACCGTGTTTCCGTGCATGGGGTCACAAGACCACACAACATTCCGGCCTTCAGCTTTCACAGCACGAATAAGCTGCGGCAGATGATTGGCGACATTCTCCTCACCAAAGCGACAGATGAGCGTCAGACGCCCGGGATCATTTTCCGGGTTCAGCAAGTCGATCAACTCAAGCAGCTCAACAGGGGTCATGGACGGGCCACACTTCATACCGATGGGGTTTTTGATCCCACGGCAGTATTCTACATGGGCGTGGTCAGGCTGGCGCGTGCGGTCACCGATCCAGATCATATGACCGGAAGTCGCATAATGCTCACCGGTTGTGGAATCTGTACGCGTAAGCGCCTCTTCATAGCCCAGAAGCAGCGCCTCGTGGCTGGTGTAAAAATCGGTCTCGCGCAGCTTCTGGTGATCTTCAGCCGCAAATCCAATAGCCCGCATAAAGTTCAGGCTTTCAGAGATCCGTTCCGCCAAATCAGAATAACGCTCGCCCTGCGGACTGTTGCGTACAAAGCCAAGCATCCACTGCTGCACCATTTCCAGATTGGCGTAGCCACCCTGTGCAAAGGCGCGTAGCAGGTTCAGCGTGGCGGCAGACTGGCGGTAGGCCATGATCTGGCGTTCCGGGTCTGGAATGCGGCTTTTCTCGTCAAAACCGATGCCGTTGATAATGTCACCGCGATAGCTTGGCAGCGTGACATCGCCCTTGGTCTCATTGTCCGAGGAACGGGGCTTGGCGAACTGACCTGCAACACGGCCGACTTTTACAACCGGCTTGGAGCCGGAATAGGTGAGAACGACAGCCATTTGCAGAAACAGCCGGAAGAAGTCACGAATATTATCCGCACCATGCTCGGCAAAGCTCTCGGCACAGTCTCCGCCCTGCAGCAGAAATGCATTGCCCTTTGCAACTTCGCCCAATTGCCTGCGCAGCGCCCTCGCCTCACCAGCAAATACCAAAGGCGGGAAAGATGCCAAACGCTCTTCAGTGCGCACCAACTCAGCAGTGTCTGGATAAGTGGGCACCTGCAGAATTGGCTTTTCGCGCCAGGACCGTGGTGACCAATTAGCAGACATCGCTTCATTCCTTATCAGGATTTTTGAAAAACAGCGCTGGCGGCAGCACCGCGCGCCGGCGTCCTTATACGCTCTTCATCCAGCTTTCCAATGCCACAAAAGCAGCAAAGTTAAGGTTCGCCATTGACGCGGTGCAGTCTCGCCCTAGGCGTCTACCTTTTCGCCGTCCACCACGCGGTATGTCGGCGTGTACATGGTCACCAGCTCCTCGGCTGCCGAAGGGTGAAGCGCCATGGTCGCGTCAAAGTGCGCTTTGGTGCAGCCCGCCTTCAGAATAACCCCCAGAAGCTGCGCCATTTCTCCGGCGTCAGGCCCGAGAATATGAGCGCCGACCACCACATCGGTATCCTCATCGACGATGAGCTTCATGATGAAAAAGCTGTCCCGCTTGGGAAGCACATATTTCATCGGACGAAAGCGTGCCCGGAACACAGACAACCGGCCATATTTTTTTGCGGCATCCTGCTCACTTAGGCCGACAGTTCCAATTTCGGGCTGCGAGAAAACCGCAGTCGCGATCATATCGTGGTCAGGGCTGGTAGGGTTGTCTTTATATTCAGTCTCAATAAGGCACATGGCCTCGTGGATAGCCACGGGTGTCAATTGCACACG
>JBCDIB010000254.1:0-4016 GCA_038749385.1 Pseudomonadota bacterium
CCTTCGGCCACCAGCCGTTCGGTGATCTCCTGCTCGGCAATGCCGTCTTCCTCGGCCCATTCGGCAACGGGCAATTCGCGGTTCAGGAAGGTTTGCGACGCGTTTTTGAGGCCCTCAATATCCCACTGTTCGGCATAGGCGTTTTCCGGAATGTGCTGGGCAACGATGTCCTCGATCACCTCTTCGCGCATATCGGCAATGGTCTCGGTGATGTTCTCTTCGCCCTTCATCAGGGCGATACGCTGGTCGAAGATCGCCTTTCGCTGATCGTTCATGACGTCGTCGAACTTCAAAAGGTTCTTACGAATATCAAAGTTGCGGGCTTCAACCTTCTCCTGCGCGCGCTCAAGGGCCTTGTTGATCCACGGATGGATGATCGCTTCATCTTCCTCCAGTCCCAGCTTGCGCAGCATTCCGTCCATGCGGTCGGATCCGAAGATACGCATCAGATCGTCCTGGATGGACAGGTAGAATTTCGAGCGGCCCGGATCGCCCTGACGGCCGGAACGGCCGCGCAACTGGTTGTCGATGCGCCGGCTCTCGTGGCGCTCGGAGGCGAGGACATAGAGGCCGCCGGCCGCCAGTGCTTTGTCTTTCAGCTTGGCGGTATCGGCCCGGATTTCGGCTTCCTTGGCATCGCGCTCGGGGCCCGGTTCCATTTCCCCTAACTCGCGTTCAATGCGCATATCGGCATTGCCGCCCAGCTGAATGTCGGTGCCGCGGCCAGCCATATTGGTGGCGATGGTGATCGCGCCCGGCACCCCGGCCTGAGATACGATGAAGGCTTCCTGCTCGTGGTAGCGGGCATTGAGGACTTTGAAGCCTTCAACTCCTGCTTCGGCCAGCTTGCCCGCCAGAATTTCAGACTTTTCAATCGAAGTTGTGCCCACCAATATGGGCTGGCCTTTTTTGCTGGCTTCCTCGATTTCACGCACGATGGCACGGTATTTCTCTTCCACCGTGCGATAGACTTCGTCGCTCTCGTCCAAACGGGCAACGGGACGGTGCGTTGGAACGTCGAGCACGTCGAGGCCGTAAATATCCTGAAACTCTGACGCTTCGGTCATGGCCGTACCCGTCATGCCTGAGAGCTTCTCATACATGCGAAAGAAGTTCTGGAAGGTGATAGAGGCCAGCGTCTGGTTTTCCGGCTGGATCTTCGCGCCTTCCTTGGCCTCGATGGACTGGTGCAGCCCTTCAGAGAACCGGCGGCCGGGCATCTGACGACCGGTAAATTCGTCAATGATAACCACCTCGCCGTTTTGGACGATGTAATCCTTGTCTTTGGTGAAGAGCTTGTGGGCCTTTAGAGCATTGTTGACGTGATGGACGATGGAGACGTTCTCAACATCATACAGATTGCCGTCTTCGGGGAGCATGCCGGCAGCTTTCAGCGCCACTTCAAGCGCTTCATTGCCTTCCTCGGTAAAGGTGACGGTTCGTGCTTTCTCATCGACCTCATAGGCGTCTTCGGGCAGTTGCGGGATGAATTTGTCAACGGAGACATATAGGTCTGTTTTGTCCTCCACGGGCCCCGAAATGATAAGCGGCGTGCGGGCTTCATCAATCAGGATTGAATCCACCTCATCGACAATGGCGAAGTGAAACCCGCGCTGGGACATGCTTTCAAGATCGTACTTCATATTGTCGCGCAGATAGTCGAAGCCGAACTCATTGTTGGTGCCGTAGGTGATGTCGCAAGCGTAGGCCGCCCGGCGCTGCTCGTCGCTGAGGGCGTTGACGATCACACCGGTGGTCATGCCAAGCTGGGCGAAAACCTGGCCCATCCAGCCGCTGTCGCGCTGGGCCAGATAATCGTTCACGGTCACCACATGGGCACCCTTGCCAGGCAGTGCATTGAGATAAGCGGCCAGCGTTGCCACCAGGGTCTTGCCTTCACCGGTGCGCATTTCGGCGATGGAGCCTTCATTGAGCACCATGCCGCCGATCAATTGCACATCAAAATGGCGTAGCCCGATGGAGCGTACTGCCGCTTCCCGAACGGCGGCAAAGGCGGGTACCAAGAGATCGTCCAGCTTGGCGCCGGCTTCGAGTTGCGCGCGAAATTCGCCGGTTTTGGCGGCCAGCTCTTCATCGCTGAGCGCCTGCATTTCAGGCTCTAGCGCATTGATTGCGTCGACCTGCGGCTGAAACTTCTTGATGCGACGGTCGTTTGACGAGCCGAAAACCTTGCGGGCGATGCCCCCGAAACCAAGCATGGAAAACCTCTTGATGGGCCGCCAATCCGGCCGTGCGGCGGACGCCGCTAAATTGATAATCCGCGCAAAATACGCTGGAAAACGCCGCCAGTGCGGCCCCTTTTGTCTTTGGGAGATAAGAGTGGCCCATGGTCATGTCAACGCAAACGGGCAGCCGGCAAAGCGCAATTGAGAACACATTATCTACACGCCGATTTGTCATGCGCGCGAGCGCACCGTGACCTGGCATATCCACGGTCAAGAAAAGACGGTTGCCGGGCTTTCGCCATGGCCCGCCACGGGGCTAGTGTGCGGGCAAATCACAAGCCGCGCTCCGCGTGGCCAATAATGAATATGGAGCTACCATGACCCTCATTTTTTCGCGGCTGCGCAAGCCGTTTTTGTCGACCTTCGCCGCCGTAGCGGTGCTGGGCGGTTTGGCGATTGGCTCTGCGCCCGCTTTTGCTCAGGACGCTGATCCCGCCGAAGTTCTGGCCAAAGTCGGCGACGCCGAGATCACCCGTGCGGATGTGACCATCGCGCTCAAGGAGCTTGGTGCGCAATTTCAGCGCGTCCCGGAAAACCAGCGCATTGCCGCTGTGGTGAACACGCTGATCGATTTTGAAGTCATGGCCCAAAAGGCCGAGGCCGAGGGTTTTGGTGACGATCCCGAAGTGCAGGCCCTGGTGCGACTGAACCGTAAGCGCGCTCTCCACGACACATATTTCCGCAAGACGCAGGTCGAACAGCTGGACCAGGCCGCTGTGCAGGCCGTTTATGACGAGCAGACCGCTCCGCTTCAGGGCCAGACGGAAGTGCGTGCACGGCACATTTTGCTTGAGACGGAAGAGGCTGCCAAGGCGGTGGTGGCCGAACTGGATGCTGGAGCTGACTTCGAAGCGCTGGCCAAAGAGAAGTCGACAGGCCCCAGCGGCCCCGGCGGTGGTGATCTTGGTTTCTTCGGCAAGGGCCGTATGGTGCCAGCATTTGAAGAAGCTGCGTTCAACATGGAAGCGGGCACCTACACCAAAGAACCCGTGCAGACCCAGTTTGGGTTCCACATCATCAAGGTGGAAGAAACCCGCCCGGTGCCCGTGCCGCCTCTGGCCGAGGTGGAAGGCCAGATTCGCCAGACATTGCTGCAACAGCGCTATGTGGAAACGGTGCGCAGCCTCCGCGAAGGCGTGGATATAGAAATTACAGCTGGTCAGCCCGCAGCCGAGTAAACAGCCTTCGGAAGACATTTATGGATTTGATGCGTTCACCTCTGGCACCTGACAGTCAGCCGGAGCTGCCCACAGTCGCCGGTGTGCAACTGGCGGCCATGGCCGCCGGTTTGAAATATCAGGGGCGTGACGATCTGCTGCTCATGGTGTTCGAACCGGGCACAAGGGTGGCTGGGGTATTCACACGCTCGGCGTGTGCATCTGCTCCGGTGGACTGGTGCCGCGGGCATCTTGCCGGTGGCTTGGCGCGTGCCGTGGTGGTGAATGCGGGCAACGCCAACGCCTTCACCGGCGCCAAGGGCGCTCAGGCGGCAAGAATGACCGCTGAGGCCGCCGCTCAAACCGTGGGCTGCGCGCCCGGCGAAGTTTATCTGGCGTCCACTGGTGTGATCGGTGAACCGCTTGATGCGTCCGCTTTTGCCGTGCATCTGACTGCGCTCAACGGCAATCTCTCAACCGACGGCTGGGCACGGGCGGCCGGTGCCATCATGACCACTGACACCTTCCCGAAGGCTGCCACGGCCACCGCAAATCTGAACGGCAGGTCGGTTGTGATAAATGGGATCGCCAAGGGCTCGGGCATGCTCGAGCC
>JBCDIB010000255.1:0-4006 GCA_038749385.1 Pseudomonadota bacterium
CCGGTGTGCTGGAACGCAAGGCCAACGGTCCGCGCCGGAGATTTGTATCGCTGACGCTCGACACTGAAGCTGCGCCTGCACACCCGGGCGATAGCGTCATGGCAAATGGCGAAGTGGTGGGCACCGTTACCTCCGCCAATTGGGGTCACCGTGTGGGCGAAAACATTGCATTCGCCTTCGTGGAGCCGCAATTGCCTCAGGATGTCGAGCTTACAATTCTGCACGTCACAGGGCCGACAAAAGCGGTCATTGGCCAAATGTGTCGGTATGATCCGGCAAACCGTCTGGTGCGCAGCTAGTTTCTTGCAGATGCGTTAGCGATCGCGACCAGCTCCCAGTTTTTTGGCGCGGCCAAGACCAAGTGCAGATGTGTTGCATCGGCGCCATTGCGGCCTGGTTTGTTAAACCGGCCTATCAAACCGGCTTGGGAACGCGGTTTTCTATCCACCGGTAGAGGAGGGTAATAATGAGCGTGATCACGATGTAGATGCCAGCGATTAGCAGGAGGGGTTCGTAAATACGGAACGTTTCCTGCCGAATGATGGTGGCCACGCCGAATACGTCATAAACGGTAATGGTGGCGGCCAGCGGTGTGGCCTTGAGCGTTAATATGGCCTCATTGCCCAGTGTGGGCAGCACATTTTGAAAGGCGCGGGGCAGCCAGATACGCCGCAACAACGTCCAGCGGCTCATGCCAAACGCTTTGCCCGCCTCCAGCTCTCCTTTAGCGACGGACAGAAAGCCCGCTCGCATCACTTCACCCTGATAGCCCGCCACCGACAGGGTGAAGGCAAAGACGGCATAGGGAAATGCATCCCTAAGGTATGGCCAGAGAAAACTCTCACGCAGGCCTGGAATGCCCGGAAACAGCGAGCCGAGCCCATAATAGATCAGCCAAAGCTGGATCAGCAGCGGCGTGCCCCTGATGAGGGTGCAAAATCCCAGCGCAAGCCAAGACAAAAAGCGCGGGCCCGTCACCTGAACAAGGCCGAGGGGAATGGACAGGATCGTGCCCGCAGCGAGCGAAATCACGAGCAGCTGAATGGTGATCCACACCCCTTCCAGCAGCCGTGGCCAATACTCTGGCAGCCAGTCCCAAACCATCTCAGCGCATCCTCGGCATGACAGCGATCATCACGTGTTTGCTCCGCGAAGGCCGCGCCGGAAATAGCGCTCCACATGGCGGATCAGGTACATGGAGACCAGCGTCAGCAGCAGATACAAAACGAGGGCCGCAAGGTAGAATGTCAGATATTCCCGCGTGGTCGCACCTGCCTGACGCGTGCGTGTGGCCAATTCGATCGAGCCGATGACCGCCAGAAGCGCGGTGTCTTTCAGCACGATCAGCCAGAGGTTGGAGAGGCCAGGAATAGCGAGCGGCATCATGGCCGGAGCAATGATGCGCCGAAGGGTCATACGTCCCGACATGCCAAAGGCACGGGCGGCTTCCAGCTGGCCCTTCGGTATTGCCGTTATGGCGCCGCGCATCACTTCGGTGGCATAGGCACCCATTACAATTCCGAGCACAACAATGCCCGCCAGCAAGGCGTTGATATCGATGGGCCGGTAGCCAAAGTTGCGCAGAACTTCGTTGACGAGACCGCTGCCCGCGTAGAACACCAGCAGGATCAGCACCAGCTCGGGCACGGCCCGCACGATGGTGGTATAGCCTTCAAGGAACCACTTTACCGGGCGCGACCCGTAGAGTTTGCCGAGCGCTCCCAGGAACCCGATGGTCAAACCCAGCAGGTACGCGCCGATGGCGATCTGCACTGTAGCCAGAAGACCGATCAGCAGGAGTCGCCCGCGCCCCGGCGGGTTGTAAGCAAGCTGCGACAGATCGATGAAGCCAAGGTCCACGGTCGATAGGTCCGGAAGTTTCAAAAAAGCCCCGGCAAGCTGTGCTGCCGGGGCATGTCTCTGTTCAGGCGTTCAGGCTCACTGGCCGTAAATGTCGAAATCGAAATATTTCGACGCGATCTCTTCATAGGTGCCGTCTTCGCGGACCTGCTTGATCGCGGCGTTGAAGCGCTCGAGAAGCTCGGTGTCTTCCTTGCGCAGACCGACGCCCACGCCGAGGCCAAAGATGGCGTCGTCGTTCAGCTGAGCCTTGATCTCATAATCAGGGTTGGCTTCCAGGAAGTCGGAGAATGCGAGGCTATCGCCCACCACGGCGTCGACCCGACCAGCGATCAGGTCGGCATTGTGTTCGTCGAAGGCTGGGTAGGTTTTGATGCTGTCAGCGGTGTCCGAGAACTTAGCTTCGGCATAGTTTGCGTGGGTCGTGGAGACCTGTACGCCGACGATTTTGCCGGAAAGAGACGCTGGATCATCGGTGATCTCGGACGACACGGGTGCCACCAGCACGGCTGGCGTGTTGTAGTATTTGTCCGAGAAGTTGATGACCTTCTGGCGCTCTTCGGTGATGGACATGGAAGCGAAGATGGCGTCGATCTTGCCGGACGTCAGGGCCGGGATGATGCCGTCCCATGCGGTTGGGGTCCACACGCAGGTCTCGCCCATCGCTTCGCAGACAGCTTCGCCCAGCTCGATTTCAAAGCCGGTTTGATTGCCGCTGGCGTCCACTTCAGCGAACGGTGGATACGGTGCTGTATCGAGGCCAACGCGCAGTTCGGCGGAAGCGATACCGGTGGCCATTGCGACAGCGGCCGCCGAGATGGCCAGCTTGGACATAAGTGTTTTCATGTTGGATCTCCTGAGAAGGGGTCTAGTGGATGGATTGAACAAAGGCGCGGCAGCGCTCGCTCTTCGTTTCATAGAACAGCTGTTGCGGCGTGCCTTCCTCTTCCACTTTGCCCTGGTGCAGGAACATGATGTGGGAGGAAACGTCACGCGCAAAGCTCATCTCGTGGGTCACGAGAATCATGGTGCGGCCTTCCTCGGCAATGCCTTGGATGACCCGCAGCACCTCGCCCACCAATTCGGGGTCGAGGGCGGAAGTTGGTTCGTCAAACAGCATGGTGCGTGGCTCCATGGCCAGCGCTCTGGCAATCGCCGCACGCTGCTGCTGCCCGCCGGACAGGAAGGACGGGTATTGGTCCCGCTTTTCCCACATGCCCACGCGGTTAAGCGTGCGCTCCGCCCGCTCCCGCGCTTCAGCTTTAGGCAGTTTGAGCACGTGAAGCGGCGCTTCCATAACGTTCTCGATCACCGTGCGGTGGCTCCACAAATTGAAGCTTTGAAACACCATGCCAAGATTGGTGCGCAGACGCTGAACCTGGCGCTTGTCCGATGGCTGCATCTCGCCAAGTTTAGGGGCGTTGAACTTCACGTCCTCGCCGGCGATGGCGATGGAACCAGCGGAGGGCAGTTCCAGCAGGTTCATGCAGCGCAGAAATGTGGATTTACCTGAGCCCGAGGCGCCAATGATTGAAATCACGTCGCCTTCTGTTGCGTTCATCGACACGCCTTTGAGCACTTCGGTCTCGCCATAGCTTTTGTGGAGGCCGTCCACCTGCAGCGCAGTTGCGCGTTCGGTGAACACAGGCTTGGTCGGGGTGGCGGGGACAGGTTTCAGCACATGCTACTCATTAGTTAAGCACCAAATACAACAGCTTCTTAAAGCGCTTGCAATGGTTGGCGCGCCCTTTGATGCCTAAACGGCCACCTGCGCGTCGATCACGACGGTTTTTTTTGACCCGAGGGCGGTGGTGACGACTTGGACGAGGCCGTTGCGTCCACGGTGGCTGGTAGCGTCCAAACCGTAGGCCTTGGCAATGGCCGTAAAGTCCGGCGCCGGCACATGGCAGCTTGCTTCGATCACATCGGGTGCAATGGCCTGGCCGCTCATGGCGGTGGCAATTTCGCCGTATGCGCTGTCGTTCCACACCAGCACCACAACCGGCATGCCAAGGGCTTTCAGCGTCCCCAATTCGGCCAGCCCAAATTGAATGCCGCCATCGCCAATCAGACACAAAACCGGGCGCGACGGGTCGGCGAGTTTTGCACCCATGGCGGCGGACAGCCCAAAGCCCAACGTGCCGAA
>JBCDIB010000256.1:0-3951 GCA_038749385.1 Pseudomonadota bacterium
ACGATCTTCCGCGTTGATAAAGGTGGCATGTAGCGTGGATGTTCCGATCTGCTCGCACATTTGCCCCAAGGCGCTGGCCAATAGGGTTTTGACCTCCCGATTGGCAGCCAGCAAACGCGGGCCAGTGGCTGGGGTGAAAGGGATTGAGCTTTGCAGCTTGGGGTAATATTGCCCGCCCGCGCGCTCCAGCGCATCGGCCCACCCATGGTCAAACACATATTCGCCCTGGCTGTGCATTTTCACATAGGCCGGTGCAGCGCCGACCGCATTGTCGCCCATGCGAAGCACCGCGTGGTGCGGATACCAGCCCGTGCCTTCCCCCACGCAGCCCGTGTCCTCCAGCGCTTTCAGGAAGGCGTGGCTGACAAACGGGTTATAACTCGCATGGTCTCGCCCTTTGGGGTTTGCAAGAGCGTTCCACTCGTCAGCATCAATTTGGTCCAGTGTCCGCAGGACCTCGAGACTGGTTTCAGGGGTGCTTTCAGAACTCATTTGTCCGATATGGCGTCCGGGTCGAATCCTTCAAAGGTAATCTGGTCCCCGTGCTCATAGGTCACGGTTGCCTGCTCTGTGGTTCGTACGGTCCAGCTTATGACCGGCATACTCCTTTCGCGCCGCGCCCGGGCCACAAATTCATTGGGTAGCTCTTTAACGTCATAGCTTATGAAGGAAATCGGGTGTTCGAATGCTTTCTGATGTTCGTCCGCCATTTCATCATCGCCCAGTGCCACAAGGCCGATGGGGCAGGGGCAGTGCTGCTCCACCAGCATGCTGATAATTTCGTGGGAGAACGACATCACTGCAATGCGCCCAGTGTAGGAGCGCGCAGCTTCCGCCACTGCTTCGGCAAGCGCGGCATTGTGCTCGGTATTGTCCTTAAGCTCGACAATCACCGGGACATCGCCGGAAACCGCTTTCAGGATTTTCGGCAAGCTGCGAATGGTGTCGTCACTGTCGAGAATGTGGATCCTCGACAGCTCGGCGCATGTCAGCGAGGCCACCGGCTCGTTGAGGCCGCACATTCGTCGCAGGTCTGCATCATGGAAAACCATTGCCTCACCATCTGCGGACGCTTGCACGTCTATCTCGATGGCAAAATTACCCGCAACTGCCGCTTCGCACGCCGACAGCGTGTTCTCATAGATGCGCTTTTCAGGATCATGCAGACCACGGTGGGCGATGGGCCGCGCCGTCAGCCAGGCCAGCTTCTCCGGCGCTGTCCGCTCAACTTCGCCCATCAGGTGGGCTTCACGGCGATCACCGCATCAATTTCCACCGGTACGCCAAGGGGCAGGGAGCCCATGCCAACAGCGGCGCGCGCATGGCTGCCCTTTTCAGCCCCAAACACCTCTACCATCAGGTCTGAGGCGCCGTTGATGACGGCCGGGTGCTGGGTGAAATCATGTGTAGCGGACACAAAACCCTGCAATTTCACGATGCGTTCAACCCGATCCAAACCGCCCAGGGCGTTGTTGGCGGCGGCAATAATCTGGATGGCGCAGGAGCGAGCGGCAGCCTGTCCCGTCTCCAAATCCACATCGTCACCCAAACGGCCGACCATTGGGCTACCGTCATCGTTGCGGGCGATTTGGCCACTAACATACAGCATGCCACCAGCTTCCACCGCCGGCACATAATTGCCTGCGGAAGCTGACGGGCCCGGCAGTGTGATCCCTAGATCGGCCAGTCGCGTTTCAATTTCATTTGCCATGCCGTTCTTTCCTATTCGCCATTGTTCCTACGAGCCGCTCGATGGCCTTCCCTCTGCCACGCTTTCAGGCCACAAGGTAGCGGTACAGAGGCGTTCGGCAATGAGGGACTTATGAAACATCACAATCAACTTGTTGCGGGTGCATCTATCCTGGCGGTGTTGGCAATCTCGCCAGCTGGTTTTGCGGCGCCAACCGAAGTATTGTCCGGCTTTGTGTCTCACACGGCGGTGTATAATGTGACTTTGGACGGTAAAGCTGACCGGGCTGACGGCATTGAAGGTGCAACCGGCAAGTTGGTCTATGAACTGGAAGGGGATGCCTGCGAGGGCTTTGCCACGCGCTTCAGATTCGTTCTCAATTTCGCAGCTGGCGACACCAATGTGCTCACCGATCAGCAGACCACAACCTTTGAGGCCGCCGATGGCAGTAGCTTCAATTTCGCCACTAAAGTGTTCACCAATCGAAATCTAGACCGCCAGATCATTGGGTCGGCCTCACTGGCCGACGAAGACCTGACCGTCAATTTGCGCCAGCCGGAAACGGAAGAAGTTGAGCTTTCAAGCGCCGTATTCCCCAATCAGCACCTTGCGTCGATCGTATCGGCTGCAAAACGCGGTGAGACATTTGTGCGCGCGCAGGTGTTTGATGGTGCGGACAATGGAACCGAGACGTTCTTCACCCAGACGGTCATTGGACGCCCCCGCACGGGCTTGGCGGATGATTCAGCCGAAACCGGCATTTTGCCTTCCAGCATCGCGTCGCAGAAATGGTGGCCGGTGAGTGTCAGCTATTTCAAGGAAACAGCGTCGGGGCGTGAAAGCGGCGGCGAGAATGAGCCGTTCTATTCGGTTTCATTCAAGCTATATGAAAATGGCTTTAGCCGCGATTTACGTATGGATTACACCGATTTTGCACTCAAAGCGACTTTAACTGAGCTGAATGCCGCCGATGGCCCCGCTAAGTGCTGAAAAACAGCCAGTTTGCTAACATTCTCAACTGGCGAAAACACCGCATGACGTTGGTCTCATTTTCGTGTATGGTTAGGCTCGACCATGCTTTGAATACCCCCGGCGCGTGAGCGGACGGCTGAGATCGATAACTCTGCAGACCATGGCGACTAAACAGCTGATGAATGGACTTTGAGGGGTTGGTTTGTCAGCGCAAGGCCATGAAAGGATTATCAACTATGGCAACCGGCACCGTGAAATGGTTCAACACCACCAAAGGCTATGGCTTCATTGAGCCAGACGATGGCGGCAAGGACGTCTTTGTGCACATCTCTCAGGTTCAGCGTTCGGGCATGACCGAAGTTACTGAGGGTCAAAAGCTTTCCTATGAACTGGTGGAAGACCGCGGCAAGACCTCTGCGGGCAATCTGCAATCTGTCTAAGGCTATTATCCGTCCTGTTTCGGACGGATGAGTTAGGCATTTGAAGGGCTCCCTTGTGGGGCCCTTTTTCGTTTCTGGGCCGATTTCAAGCGACGCTAGATGAGAAACTCTGACAGGACCGGATCATCGGTGATGTCACGAAACTGAAAGCCGGCGGCGGAAACTCGATCGGCCAACGCCTTGAAGCTGTCGGCTGGGGCAGGGGCACCACCTGCGGCTGCAAGTTCCGAGCCACCCGCCTTTGCCTCAAGCCCGATAAGCACGGAACCGAAATTGCGCGCCGACTTCTTGAGATATTCAAAGCGGGTGATGTCATCCTCCGGTCCGAGTAGATCCAGAAAGTCGCGCAGGGCGCCCGGTCGTTGGGGCATTCGAAGAATGAAATATTTCTTCCTCCCTTCCCAGCGCAACGCACGCTCCTTCACGTCTGGCAGGCGCTCGAAGTCAAAATTGCCGCCCGATGTGATGCACACCACCCGCTTGCCGCGCAGTTCATCACCATGCGAGTGGAAGAGGTCGGTCAAAACATCGATAGTCAAAGCGCCTGCGGGCTCCAACACCATGCCTTCCGTGTCCAGCATGGACAGCATTGTGCTGCACACTCGGTTCTCTGGCACGCCGATGGTGCGCTCTAAAGGCTGGTCTTTAAGCACCTTGAATGTCGTGGCGCCCACTCGGGCAACGGATGCACCGTCCACAAAATTATCAACGCTTTCTAGTGTCGTCGGTGCACCGGCTTTCAGCGCAGCATAGAGGCTGCGCGCTCCATCAGGCTCAACCAGCCAGAATTGCGTATCCGCACCAATGGTTTGGAAGTAGGATTTGAGGCCCGCCGAAAGCCCGCCGCCA